>DASSBX010000086.1:0-3879 GCA_035698305.1 Miltoncostaeaceae bacterium
CGCAGCTGCGCCTGCACATGCTGGTCGCCGCGGCGCCCGGCGCCGGCGCCGCCCGTCGGCGCGGCATGGACGAGGCCGCCGCGCGCCTGGAGGCGGTTGCCGGCGATGCCGGGCTGATCGTCTCCACCGACGCCGACTCCCGGCCCGCCCGCGACTGGTTGCGGCGCCAGCTGGACCTGGTGGCCGGCGGCGCGCGGGCCGTCGGCGGGCTCATCGAGGTCGCGGCGGGGGACGAGCTGCTGCGTCGCCGCGCGCGGCGCCTGGAGGGCCGGGCGGAGGCGGCCGGGGCGGGCGCCGACGGCCACCCGTTCTTCAGCGGCGCGTCGATGGCGCTCACCGTCGGCGCCTACCGCGCGGCGGGTGGGCTGCGGCCGCTCGCGGCGCTGGAGGACAGCGCCCTGGAGCGGAGCCTGGAGGAGCGCGGCATCCCGATCGTGCGCTCGCGCGAGGTGCGGGTGGTCACCTCCGGCCGCACCGACGGCCGCGCCCGCCACGGGCTTGCGGCCGACCTGCGGCTCGACGGCTGGGCGGAGCGGCGCACCCATCGCGCGGCCGACTGGGACGCGGCGGAGCTGGCGGCCCGCAAGCCCGGGACGGTGTCGGTGATCCTGCCGGCGCGCGAGGTGGCCGGCACGATCGGCCCGATCGTCGACGCGATCGCCCCGCTCGCGCGGCTGGGGCTGGTGGACTAGCTGCTGGGGGTCGATGCGGCGTCGCGCGACGGCACCGCCGACGTGGCGCGCGCGCACGGCGCCCGGGTGGTGCAGGAGTCGGAGGTGCTGCCCGACGCCGGGCCGTGCCGCGGCAAGGGCGACGCGATGTGGCGTGGCCTGGCGGCCACCGAGGGCGACCTGGTCGCGTACGTCGACGCGGACACGGCCGACTTCGACGCGTCGTTCGTCACGGGACTGCTGGGGCCGCTCATCGACGACCCGGGGGTCGCGCTGGTGAAGGGAGCCTTCCGCCGGCCGCTGCGGGCGGGCGACGCGGTGCTGCCCGACGAGGGTGGCCGCGTGACCGAGCTGGTGGCCCGTCCGCTCCTCGCGATCCTGGCGCCGGAGCTGGGGGGGCTGGCCCAGCCGCTGGCGGGGGAGCAGGCGGCGCGGCGCGACCTGCTGGAGTCGATCCCGTTCCCGGTGGGCTACGGCATCGAGACGTCGATGCTGCTCGACACGCTGGCGCTGCGTGGCCTGGACGCGATCGCCCAGGTCGACCTCGGGACGCGCCAGAACCGCCACCAGCCCCTTCGCGAGCTGGGGGCGATGGCGATGGCCGTGATGGGCGCGGGGCTGCGCCGGGGGTTGCCCCCCGAGGTGTGGGACGGCTTCGCCGCCGGACGGATGCGGTCACCCGCCCCGGGGGGCGGGTGGGTCGTGCGGGACGTGCCGCTCGACGAGCGCCCTCCGCTCGCCGAGCGGCTCCCGGTGGAGGAGGGTCAGGCCGCCTGCTCGGCGTGACGGCCCTCGGCGAACTCCTCGATCATCTTCGCGCAGAACGCCGGCAGGTCGTCGGGCTTGCGGCTCGAGACCAGGCCGTTGTCGACGTGGACCTCCTCGTCCACCCAGTTCGCCCCGGCGTTGGTGAGGTCGGTGCGGAGGGTCGGCCACGAGGTGATGGTGCGCCCGCCGATGACGCCCGCGTCGATGAGCGTCCACGGGCCGTGGCAGATCACCGCCACCGGCTTCCTCTGCTCGAAGACGTCCCGCACGAAGCGCTGGACGTCGGGGTCGGCGCGCAGGAAGTCGGGGTTCGCCACCCCGCCGGGGAGCACGAGCCCGTCGAACTGCGACGCGTCGGCGTCCGCGGCGGTGGCGTCCACCGCGAACTGCTCGGACGGGTCGAGGTGGTCGAACGACCGGATGGAGCCCGCCTCCAGCGAGATCAGCGACGGCTGCCCGCCGGCCTTCTCGACCGCCTTCCACGGCTCGACCAGCTCGACGCGCTCGACGCCGTCGGCAGCCAGGAACGCGATGCGCTTGCCCTGGATCTCGTCGCTCATGCCGTCCTCCTCGGTTCGTCGCTCACGAGGGACCCGGTACCCCCGGGCGGGCCGCGGAAACGGCCGGGGCGTCCCGTTTCACCTCCGCCGGCGGAGGGCACGGGGAACCGGGATGGACGAGTCGCGCGAGAGAACCGTGGACCCGGCGGAGGGCGTCGACGCGATCGACGAGGCCAGCCTCGTCGCCGCCCACCGGCTGGAGGTGGCGACCGAGTGGATCGAGCGCTCGTTCGGCGCGCTCCTCGACGCCCATCACGCCGCCGGCCACGGCCAGGAGATGCTGCTGGAGGCCGCCGACCTGCTCGACGAGGCCGGTCACGGGGAGCTCGCCGCGCTGGTGCGCTCCGACGCGGCGTGCAAGGACGCCGCCGCCGGGCGCTGGACGTACCAGATCGTCGATGAGTTCCGGAGCCACCTGCTCGAGCCGGTCCGCCGGATGGAGGAACGGGTCCGCGCCGACCTGACCGGCGGCGTCCGCCACCGTTACGAGGCGCGGATGAAGCGCGACACCCCCGGCGCGTCTCCCACCGCCGGGGTCCGGCTCCCGGACGGGTAGCGGGACCGGGGACCGGCGGCGGCCCTCAGGGGGGCGGGGGGAACGGGGCGCCGGCCGCGACGAGCTCGCCGCCCCGCTCGTAGTCGCGGTCGCGCTCGTGGGTCAGCACGCCCACCAGGACCCCCTCGCGGCCGTACCAGGCGGTGAAGCCCTCGGCGTCGGAGTCCACGTGGACGGCGTCCCAGCCGTCGCCCCAGGCGTGCTGCTTCACCGTGCGCATGCCGATCGTCGACCAGAACCCGGGGACGGCGTCCCAGCGGGCGTCCTCGCCGGCGATCGACCGGCCCGCCACACCGCCCTGGGCGAGGGCCTCGCCCCAGTGCTCCACCCGCAGGCGCCGGCCCGCCGCGGGATTGTGGGCCAGGGCGATGTCGCCGGCGCAGCGCACGCCGTCGGCCGACGCGCGCATCGCGGCATCGACGGGCACGGCGCCGTCCTCCACCGCCACGCCCGCCTCCTCGGCCAGCGCCACCCGCGGCCGGACGCCCGTCGCCAGCAGGACGCGGTCGGACGGCACCTCGCCGCCGTCCTCCAGCACCACGTGCAGCGCCGCCCCCTCCGGGCGGATCGCCGACACCGTCGCGCCCAGGCGCACGTCGCACCCCGCCTCCTCCAGCCACGCGCGGATCAGGCCGCCCACCCGCTCCCCCAGCCGCTCCGCCTGGGGCGCCGGCTCCGGGGTCACCACCGTCACCTCCGCCCGGCGCATCGCCAGGGACGCCGCGGCCTCGCACCCCACGAAGCCCGACCCGATCACCGTCACGCGCACACCGGCGCGCACGGCGGCGCCGAGGGCGGCCGAGTCGTCGCGGGTGCGGATCACGTGGACCCCGGGGAGGTCGGCCCCGTCCAGCGGCGGGCGCACCGGCTCCGAGCCGGTGCACAGCACGCACTCGCCGTATGCCAGCGTGCCGCCGGCGACGAGGTCCACCTCCCGGTCGTCCGGGCGCAGGGCGGCGACCGGCGTCGCGGTGCGCAGCTCCACGTCGTGGCGGCGGAACCAGGCGTCGTCCTCGATCGGCAGCTCGTCCGGCGTGATGCGCCCCCGCAGGAACTCCTTGGTGAGCGGCGGCCGCCGGTAGGGGGCGTGCGGCTCGGCGGCCAGGATCACCACCGGCGCGCGCCCGCCGGCATCACGGTACCCGCGCGCCACGGACAGCCCTGCCGGGCCGCCCCCGACGATCACGATCCGGTCGGAGTCCACGACCCGCCGTACCCGGATCCAGCGGCGGCGCAACCCGGCGTGACGCCACGCGCGGTGAGCGGATGGTTGGTCGCGCGCGAAGTGGGGAAGCGGTTCGGGACACGACGAAAGGAGCCCCGG
>DASSBX010000087.1:0-2179 GCA_035698305.1 Miltoncostaeaceae bacterium
GGGCGGCGGCCGCGTTCTACGGAGCCCTGTTCGGCTGGGAGGCCGGCCCCGCCGACCCCGAGGGCGGCGCGCGGATGGTGTACCTGCCCGGGTACGGCGACCACCTGGCCGAGCGCGACCCGGGCCTCCGGGAGCGGATGGCCGGGCTGGGCGCGCCGGAGCGCTTCGAGGACGTCGTCGCATGGATCACCCCGGTGGCCGACGGGCTGGCGCCGCACTGGGACGTCACGTTCGCCGTGGCCGACGCCGACGTCGCCGCCGCCCGCGCCGTGGAGCGGGGCGGCCGCATCGTGCTGCCGCCCACCGACATGCCGTGGGTGCGCACGACGGTGATCTCCGATCCCGAGGGGGCCATGTTCACCGCGAGCAGGTTCGTCCCCCCCGGCCGGGAGGTCTGAGGGGGCGTGGGCGGGGCGGGTGGGCGTACCGTCGGGCGCGACCGGGTCACCAACGCGAGGAGGACCACATGCCGCGCCCGCCCCTGCCGCCGCGCGTCGAGGAGCTCGTGCGCCGGCCCAACCCCGCCGTCGTCGCGTCGATCCGCCCCGACGGCACGCCCCACACCGCCGCCACCTGGTACGACTGGGAGGACGGCCGGGTGCTGCTGAACATGGACCGGACGCGGCGCCGGCTCGACTTCCTGCGCAACGACCCGCGGGTGTCGCTCACCGTGCTCACCGAGGGCAACTGGTACCGCCACATCACGCTCGAGGGGGAGGTGGAGGAGCTCGTCCCCGACGAGGGCCTGCGCGACGTGGACCGCCTCTGCGTCCGCTACATGGGGGGCCCGTACAGCGACCGCGACAGCCCCCGGGTGACGGCGTGGGTGCGCGTGACCCGGTGGCACGGCTGGGACGGGTCGCACGCGATCGAGGGCGACGAGGACTTCAGCGACTGACCGAGCCCGGGGCGGCGCCGGCCCAGAAGCGGGCGTGGAGCTCGCGGGCGCGGAGGCGGCCCGCGAGCACCTGGATCGCCAGGGACGCCACCGCGAAGATCGCGAACCCGTTCGCCACCCAGCGGGCGGCGTCGTCCCAGCCCAGCCAGTCGAGCGGGCGCCCGATCACCCAGCCGACGAACCATCCGAGCGCCACCATGACCGCCAGGCCGATCGCCGCGAGCACGATCACCGCCAGCGGCAGGGCCAGGTTCTGGACCATCGCCCACGCCGTCCGCCGCATCCGCTCCCCGCGCGACTGGCGCACCCGGAGCGGCGCCCCGCCGAGCCCCTCCCCGAGCGCGGCGAGGAACGCCGCGTTGCCGTTGTAGGCCGTGTGCGAGCTCATGAGGCCGCCGAGCCCGGGGACCGAGTGGTTCGCCGGCGCCGGCCACCCCGGGAACGCCCGCAGCCGCCCCGACACCAGGTCGAGGCGGCTGGAGAAGTTGTCCCACCGCATCGGCGGCTCGGCGGCGGCGACGGCCACGGCGCGCCCGTCGCACGCGACGGCGGGGCCGCCGCCGGATCCCTCCAGCAGCCGCGTCCAGAAGAACCGGAACTTCTCCAGCGGGCTGCCGATCGTGTAGAGCCGGGTCAGGTGGGCGGGTGCCCCGGCGGCCGGCGCGGCACCCGGCGCCGGGCACATCGACGTGAACGCGACCACGGTCCCCAGGCTGTGGGCCACCACCTGGATCTCCCTGCAGCCGGCGGCGGCCGCCGTGGCGGCGGCCCGCTCGAACCGCTGCCGGATCTCGCGGACCCGCGCCACCAGCACGGCGGTGCGCTCACCGCCGCCCGGGAACGCGTCGCGCAGCCCGTACGCGTAGTTGAAGACGTCCGCCGCCACGCGGTCCATCACGTCGTCGAGCGGGGTCCGCGCCGCCTCGCCTGGGGCCGCCTCGCCACGGCGGGCCTGCGACGCCCCCGACCACCCGGACGCCAGCATGCGGGCCCCGTTGTACGTCGCGAAGAGCAGGGCGCTGAGCGGCGCCAGCACCACCGTCCAGCGGGCGACGCGCCCCCGGGGGCACGCCTCCGGCGGGAGGTACCCGGCGCGGCGGTTGAGGCCGGGGAACCAGACCACCTCGTACACGCGGTCGAAGTCGAAGCTGCCCTCCACCGCCTCGCCCTCCAGGAGGTCGGCCCACCACACCTCCACCGCGTGGACGGGCGCGGGACCGATGCCCTCCACCCGCGCCTGGTCCTCCGCGATCCGGGTGACGGACAGCGCGTCCCCGTACG
>DASSBX010000088.1:0-2298 GCA_035698305.1 Miltoncostaeaceae bacterium
GCTGTGCCTGTCGTGCAAGGCGTGCGCCACCGAGTGCCCGGCGCAGGTCGACGTCTCCCGCCTGAAGGCGGAGGCCCTGGCCCACCGCCACCGGGCCCGCGGGGTGCCCCCGGCGGCCCGGCTGCTCGGCCACGCCCACGACCTGCTGGCCCTCGGGGCCCGCGCGCCGCGCGTCGCGCGGTGGGCGGGCGCCGTTGCAGGGCGTTTCATGCACATCGCACCGCCTATGCCGAACCGCCCCTGGCGTCCAGACTCGGATCGTGATGCCGACATGGTCGTGATGGCCGACACCTTCACCCGCTACATCGAGCCCGCGATCGGGGACGCCGCGCTGCGCGTGCTGCGCGCCTCCGGCGTGCGCACGGGCGTCGTCGACCCCGGCTGCTGCGGCCGCCCGCTCCTGTCGCAGGGGCTCGTCGGGCCGGCGCGGAGGCGGGCCCGCGCGGCGCTCGGGCGCCTGGCGCCCCACGCCCTGACGGGCAGGCCGATCGTGGTGCTGGAGCCGTCGTGCTGGTCCATGCTGGTCGACGACATCCCGGCGCTGCTGCCCGGCGACCCGCGGGCGCGGTGGGTGGCCGACGCCGCCGTCGGCTTCGAGCGGGCCGTCGCCGACGCCGGCCCGCCGCCGCTGCGCGACGACCCCCGCGACGTCGTGGGCCACGACCACTGCCACTCCCGCGCGCTGGGGGGCGCGCGCGAGGGGATCGCGGCCCTGGCCGAGGCCGGGGTGACACTGCGCCCCTCCGGCGCCGGCTGCTGCGGCATGGCGGGCGCCTTCGGCCACGTCCACCCCGACCTGTCCGCCCGGATCGCCGAGGACCGGCTGGCCCCGGCGGTGCGCGGCGCCGACGCGGCCGTCGCCGCCGGCACCTCGTGCCGGGAGCAGATCCGCCGCGTCACGGGCCGCCGGGCCCTCCACCCCGCCGAGCACATGGCCGCAAGGCTCGCGTGATCACGGCCCGCCTCCTGCTGGCTGCGCTCGCGGCGATCCTCATCGCCGCCACCCCCGCCGTGGCGGCGCGGCCCGGGTACACGATCCCCGTCGACCAGATGCCGACCGACGTGGCCACCGCGCGGGCGATGCTCGTGCAGGCCCGCTCGTGGGCGCCGCCCGGGACGCTGACCAAGCGCGACATCAACTACGTCCTGCGGCTCGCGTCCAAGTACCTGCAGCCGGGGGTGCCCGCGGCCCGGCAGGCGACGGTCGAGCGGACGCTGCTGGTGAACGCGTGGTGGTACACGCTGCGCGCCGGGCCCATCAAGCGGTCGATCATCCGCGACCCCGACGGCGTGCTGTCGACCTACTGGGAGGGGCGCGGCTTCGCGGTGAACCCGGTGGCGACGGCCGGGCGCTGGCAGGGGCTCAACGAGAGCCTGGCGCCGGAGGTCCTGGCCGAGGCGCTGCTGCCGTTCGGGGTGGAGCGGCGGTGGGACCGCCGGAGGTACCTGATCTGGGAGTACTACGACGTCCCCGACCGGCCGGGGCGGATCAAGCCCGGCGCGTCAGGGATGGCGCAGGGCCGCGTCGCGCAGCTGATGGCGCGGGCCTACAAGCGGACGGGCGATCACCGCTTCTCGGACGCGGCGAAGGGGGCGCTCCAGTCGTTCCGCGTGCCGGTGGACCGCGGCGGAGTGGTGAGCGCCGTCCACGCGCCCGGCTACCCGCAGCGGCCGTGGTACGCGGAGCGCGCCTATCCCGGCAGGAACCCGTGGCGCGGCGCCGCCCTCAACGGCTTCATGGTGACGGTGCTGAACCTGGACACGAGCGCGACGCTGCTGAAGGCGCGGCCCAACCGCCGGCTGACGGGGCCGCGGAACGAGCGCTCGCGCAAGCGGGCGCCCGGCGCGGTGCAGGCGGGCCGGCTGGCCGAGCGCCTCGCCCGCGACGGCGAGAGGTCGCTGCAGCGCTACCTGCCGCTGCACGACACGGGCACGTGGAGCCTCTACGGCCTGCTCACCCCCGGCTACAAATGGCGCAAGCACGTCGCCGACGTCGGCTACCACTGCTACCACGTCCGCCTGCTGCGGATGCTCCAGGACCAGGCCCCCGGCTACGGGTTCAGGGCGTGGGCGGCGAAGTGGGACGGCTACGCGAAGGCCCGCGGCGTGTCGTGCGAGCGCGGCAAGGCCACCCCCCAGCCGGGGACGGTGATCGGCTAGGAGCCTGTCGTGAAAGTCGGCCGCACGTCCGCCGGCTGCAAACCGGCGCGCTTCGGCGCCCGCGTCAATGCCGATGCAACCAGCATCGGCATGGGCCGCGGCCACCGAATCGCTTGGTTTTCGCTCGGCGGGCCGCAC
>DASSBX010000089.1:0-4751 GCA_035698305.1 Miltoncostaeaceae bacterium
CCGTGGTGCTCCGGTACGCGACGCCCGCGCGCAAGCGCGCCCGCACGGGCTGACCTCCCGGTGACGCGCCGGATGGGGCCCGCTCTTGTGAGAGCGGTCTCATCCGGGGCCGGTACGATCGCCGGCGACCGTAGGGGAGTACCCCGGAAACGGCGTCATCGTCAATACGACCGCGCACCGGCGGTCCGGTGACGCAGGCCGGCCGCGTCGCGCGGCGGGCGGGGGAGACCTCGGCGCACCTGTCACCGCGTCGGAGGAATCCCGTTGGAACCACCGCTCTGGGCCTGGGTCGCGCTGATCCTGGGCGTCCCCGTGCTGGCCGCGATCGACCTCTTCTTCTTCGGGAAGGACGACGAGAGGGTCTCGGTCAGGAAGGCGGCCGTGTGGAGCGTCGGCTGGATCGCCCTCGGCCTGTCGTTCGCGATCGTGCTGGCGCTCACGCAGGGCGGCACCGCCGCCGGCGAGTACCTCTCGGGCTACCTGATCGAGTGGAGCCTCTCGATCGACAACCTGTTCGTGTTCGCCGTGATCTTCACGTACTTCATGGTGCCGCCGGAGCTCCAGCCGCGGGTGCTGATGTACGGCGTGCTCGGCGCCCTCGTGTTCCGCGGCATCTTCATCGCCATCGGCGCCGCCGCGCTCGGCGCGGCCGGGTGGGTGATCTACATCTTCGGCGCCTTCCTGCTCTTCACGGCGTACCGCCTCGCCACCCACAGCGGTGAGCAGGTCGATCCGAGCAACAACCCGCTCCTGAAGATGGTGCGCCGCTACGTCCCCAGCACGACCGCGTACCACGGCCACAAGGTGTTCATCCGCAAGGACGGGATGCGCCTGGCGACGCCGGTCTTCGCCGTGCTGCTGGTGGTGGCGAGCACCGACGTGCTGTTCGCGATCGACTCGATCCCGGCGATCTTCGCCGTGACCGACGAGGCGTTCATCGTGCTGGCCGCCAACGCGTTCGCGCTGATGGGCCTGCGCGCCGGCTACTTCGTGATCGTCGGGGCGCTCGACCGCTTCCAGTACCTCAACTACGGGCTGGCGGTGGTGCTCGGCCTGGTCGGCGTGAAGATGCTCCTGGCCGACGTCTGGCACCCGCCGATCTACATCACGCTGGGCGCGGTGGTGCTGGTGCTCGGCGTGGCGGTGCTGGCCTCGCTGTGGGCCACCCGGAACGAGGCCGGGCGGGGGGACGGCCCACCTCCGCCGGCGCCGGCGTCCTGATCGCCTGAGCCCCCCGGATCCGGGGGTGCGCGGCGGCGGGGAGATGTGCGAGAGTCGCGCCGATGCGTCGTCCCGCCGCCCTCGCCGCCGCGGCCCTCGCCGCCCTCGCGGTGTCCGCCCCCGGCGCCCTCGGCGCGGGGTGGGCCAAGGTGTCGGGCGACGACGTCAGCAGCATCGACCAGGCGGCGCTGGTCGTGAACGGCGGTCGCGTGGTGGCGGCGTGGCCGACCGGGGCGGGCAGCGACCTCGCCACCGGCGTCGCGTTCCGCGGATGGGCGCCCACCCCGAAGGCGTCGCTCGCGGGGGCGGGGGCGACGGCGGCGGCCGCGGGCGGGTACAGCAACGTGTCGGCCCGGCCCGGGCTGGTCGCCGCCCCGGACGGCCTGCGCGTCGTCACCGGCGGCGTCGTCGAGGGCCGGTCGCGCACCTACCTCACGCCGCCGCTGACCGAGGGTCAGGCGGCCGGCCCGCCCACCGAGATCGCCGACGAGCTGACGGGCCCCGTCGACGCGCTGACCCTGGCGGGCGGCGGCATCGAGGTCGCGAACATGACCAACGGCGAGGTGCGCGTCTACCGCGACGCCGCGCCGGCCGGGGGCGTCGCGCTGCAGCCCCTGTTGGGCGGGCCGGCCGGCTACCACCCGGCCCTCGGCCAGGACGGCGCCGGGCGCCTGTGGGTGGCCTGGTACTCCAACGCGAGCGGCAACGTCGGCATCCACCTCCTGCAGCTCGACCCGGCCGGCGGCGGCCCCGCAGCCGGGGCGGCGCCCGTCCTGGTGCCCCAGAGCCAGTCGCCGGCCAACAACGGGTTCCACCTGGCCCTGGCGTGCGCGGCGTCCTGCCGCATCGTCTACGGCGCCCAGACGACCCCCACGGCCCCGCTGCGCCTGGCGTCGTGGGCGCCGGGCGAGGGCGCGCCCACCAACCTCCGCGGCGCCGTGAACCTGGGCCTCGGGCTGCCGCTCACCGCCGCCTACCGCGCCGACGGGCGCCTGTGGGTCGCCTGGTACGACCTCGGCACCACCAGGGGCTTCTACGCGGCCAAGCTCGGCAACGCGAAGGGCGCCGGGGGCACCATGCAGAACCTCGGCCGGCCCGCGGGCGGCGCCTTCGTCGACGCCCGCAACCTCGACTCCGTGGTGGTCGGCACCGACCTGGTCCTGGCCGGCACCGTCGTCACCTCGGCGCCGCGCGCCTCCCTCTGGACGACCTACGTCCAGGACCCCGCGACGATCATCGAGAACCCACGGACGATCCGGAACGGCCCGGCGACCATCACCGCGCCGAGGCGGATCTCGCTGAAGAAGCTGAAGCGCGCGAAGTGCGTGAACGTGAAGGTCGCGGTCAGCGCCCCCGCGCGCGTGCTGGTCCAGGTCTACTCCGGGCCGAAGAGCCGGCGCCTGTTCGGCCAGCGGATCGTCGCCTTCCGGGCGCCGGCGACGAAGTACGTCTGCGTGCGGGTGCCGTTCCGGGCGAAGACCTTCAACCCGCGCGCCCCCGCCGGCATCCTGGTGGCCGTCCGCAAGGGCGACGCCCGGGGCAGGAAGGGTCCGCCCGCGAAGGTCGTGACCCGGGACGTGCGCTTCTTCTAGGGCGCCTCGGCGGCGGGGGCGCGGGCGCTGACGATCCAGACCGACGCGCGCGACCACACCTCGCCGTCGTCCCGCTCCAGGTCGCCGTACGCCTCGCGCAGCTCGGCCTCCAGGACGGGGCGCAGGGCCTCGGCCTTGGCGCCGGACAGCCGGATCAGCTCCCCTGCCGGCCCGAGCGCAGTCACCACGGCCAGGGCCTGGTCCATCGACGAGCCCATCCGGTAGTCGAAGTCGAACCGGCGGGCCTCGATCTCCCGGTAGCCGGCGTACACGAGGATGTCGGTGGTGGTGTCGGCGTCAGCCATCGAGAACGGCCCCGGCCCGCACGTCGGCTGGTCGGTCTCCTCGGGCCGCTCCAGGTGCCGCTTCACGACGAGCTCGCCGCGGTGCAGCCAGTCGTTGTCGAGCTTGCGCCGCCAGACCACCATGCACAGGCGTCCACCGGGGCGCAGCGCCCGGCGCACGTTGCGCAGCGCCGCCACCGGGCTGGCGAAGAACATCGTCCCGAAGCGGGAGAACGCGAGGTCGTACCCGGTGCCCAGGTCGGCCACCTGGACGTCGCCGGTGAGGTAGCCGGCGTTCGCGATCCCGGCGGCGCGGGTCTCCTCCTCGGCCTGCGCGATGAACCCCTCGCCCGCGTCGATCCCGGTCGCGGAGCCGCCGGGGCCGACGAGTCTGGCGAGGGCGCGGGTCGTCTCGCCCAGGCCGCAGCCGATGTCCAGCACCCGCTCCCCGGGCGCCGGCCGGCAGATCGCGAACGCCTCCTCGGAGACGGGCTGGATCGAGACGGCGAGCACCTCCCGGTGCTCCACCCAGCGCTCGAACAGGACCCCGCTCCAGGCCTCCACGGCCTCCGCGTTCGACGATGCGATCAGGTCCTCGGCCACGGCGCCTCCGTCCAGGGCCCCTCGTCCAGGGTCCATCGTGTCACCCCGCGGCGGGGCCGCGCCAGCCCCCGATGGGCGACCGGTAGGCCCGGAAGCGGGGCTTCTGGAGCCAGCCCGTCCCGAGCGCGCCGGGCTGCGACAGGGCGCCGGCCGTCTGCCCCTGCAGCCGGAAGTCCAGGCCGCCGCCGTCGATGTCGTCGTACCAGAGCACCGCGTGCAGTCGCGGGTATGAACTCCGCAGCGTCTGGAACGTCTGGCGGATCCACAGGCGGGCGTCGCCGCCGTCGCCGGTGGTCCCGATCTCGCTGATCATGATGGGCTTGCCGAACGCGGCGAGCCGGTCGTAGGTGTGGCGATACAGCTGGTCGGCGGTGCGCCACGAGCTCCACTCGTAGGCGTACCCCCAGTTGAAGCCGCTGGTGGCGACCCAGTCCACCCACCTGGGGCCCGGGTAGTACTCGCGGATGTCGTGGGTCTCGCCGGCGATCCGCTCGAGGTTGTTGATCGACCAGATCCAGCTGACGTTGCGGGCGCCGGCCCGGTCGAAGACGCGGTGCACGTGGCGCCACGCCCGCACGAAGTCGGCGGGGGTGTTGCCGTTCACATGGACGCCCCACGGGTACCAGGTGCCGTTCATCTCGTGCATCAGCCGGATGTAGACGGGGCCGCGATAGGCGGCGACGTCGCGGGCCCAGGCGCGGATGAGCTTGTCGAAGTGGCCGTCGGCGATGCGGGCCAGGCTGATCTGCGGCTGATCGGCCACGTGCTTCTCGCCCGCCGGGGCGCTCCACGGCTCCCAGGTGATCATCGGGATCGCCCCGGCGCGCGCCACGCGGCGGGCCCACGTGGGCTGGAAGCGGCGCTCGCCGGTGAGCCACTGCTGGAACCAGTTGACGATCCGCGGGCGGGTCCCGTTCGCCGCGGTCCATTCCGCGACGGCGCCGGGGGCGGCGACCAGCCGGAAGTTGGAGACGCCCAGGTACACGCCGCGCGCAGGGGGCAGCGCCTTCAGCACCGGGTCGGCGACGTTGCGCCCCGGGTCGGGGACCGG
>DASSBX010000090.1:0-5708 GCA_035698305.1 Miltoncostaeaceae bacterium
GCGCTTTGATGGCTACAAGATCCACGCCGCGGCGAGCGGCGACGGGCGCCTTGTCACGGCGCTGGAGGTGTCGGCGGCAAACTGCCACGACGGCGCCCGGGCGGCGGGCCTCTACGACCAGCAACCTGCCGCCACCCGGCCCACGTGCATCATGGGCGACACGGCCTATGGCGACCAGGCGACGCGCGCCGCGCTCGCCGAGCGCCGCGCGTCGAGGTGCTCGCGCCGGTGCCCGGCGCGCCGGCCGCCGAGGGGCGCCACTCGAAGGCCGACTTTCGCATCGAGCTGGAGCGGGATCGCGTTGTCTGCCCCGCCGGGCGCAGCGCCCCGATCGGGCCCGCCCAGGCATCGGGCGAGCGCGTCGCCGGCTTTCGCCGCGCCCAGTGCGCCGGCTGCGCGCTCGCGGCCGGCTGCCTGCCTGCCTCCGGCGAGCCGCGCCAGATCCGCCTGGGCGCCCGCGAGGACCTGGCGATCGCCGCCAGGGCCGCGCTCGCCGACCCGGCCACCGCCGAGCGGCTACGGCGAAGGCGACCCCGGATCGAGCGGCTGCTGTCGCTGCTGGCCCATCGTTACAACGCCCGCAAGAGCCGCTACCTGGGCCGGCGCAAGTCGCTCCTGCAGGCCGCCTGGAGCGCCGCGCTGGTGAACCTCAACCCGATCGGAGCCGCGCTCGCGGCCCAGGCCGCCTGATCGATCCCCGAGCGCTCCCGGCGAGGCCCGAAAACCCTCAGCGACCGAATCATGAGTCTCAGCCGCCGAGCTACTTCTTCAGGGGTCTTCTAGGAGGCCTTCAGGACCTTCCCGGCCTTGAGGCAGCGGGTGCAGACGTAGGCGCGGACGGGCGTCGAGCCCTTCAGGATCCGGACCTTCTGCACGTTCGGGTTGAAGCGGCGCGAGGTGGCGCGCATGGAGTGGCTGCGGTTGTTCCCGAAGGCCGGGGCCTTCCCGCAGACGCTGCAGACCTTTGCCATCTCGCCGTGTCCTCGCCTCGTGTCGTGAACCTGTTCCGGACGCGGGGGCGTCCGAGCGGCCCCGGATTATGCTCGTCACATGGCCGTGCGCGCAACCGCGGCGGATGCGCCGCGCCCCACGATCCCGCCGCTCGGGGAAGGAAAGCACACCCCGTGGCCCGGTGCGCCGCCCCCCCGACGGCCGGGACCCGCACGCTGGGAGGCCCCGCTCACCGACCTCCCCGGGGTGGGCCCGACGGTGGCGCGCAATGCCGGCGCCCTCGGCATCCGCACGGTCGGCGACCTGCTCGAGCACCTCCCGACCCGGTACGAGGCGTTCGACGAGGGGGTCCGGCCGCTGTCGAGCCTCCGGCCGGGGGAGGAGGTGACCGTCCGGGTGGTCCTCGACGACATCACGGTGCGGCCCACCCGCCGCCGCAGCCTGCGGCTCGTGCGCGCGCGCATCCACGACGCGAGCGGGCGCTTCGCCGCGACCTGGTTCAACCAGGACCACCTCGCGCGCGTGCTGCACCCGGGCGACGAGCTACTGCTGCGGGGGAAGGTGGGGGGCGAGGGGCGTCGCGAGATCGCCGTGAAGACCCACGAGGTCATCGGCGGCGCCGGCTCCGAGGGGCTCCACACCCAGGGCCTCGTGCCCGTGTACCCGGCCACCGAGAAGCTTCCGGTCCGGCGCATCCGCGAGCTGGTCGACCAGGCGCGGCCGTGGGCCCGCGCGGCACCGGAGCGCCTGCCCGCGTGGATCCGCGCCCGTCTCGCGCTCCCGGGCATCGCCGACGCCCTGGTCGCCGTCCACTTCCCGCGCGCCCGGGCCGAGGCGCTCGCGGGGCGCCGCCGCCTGGTGTCCGAGGAGCTGCTGGTGCTCCAGCTCGGGCTTGCCGCCGTGCGCCGCGCCCAGGCCGACGTGCGGGCCGCGCCCGTCCTGACGCCCACGGGCGCCCATTCGGGGCCGATGCTCGCGGCCCTGCCGTTCGAGCTCACGCCCCCGCAGCGCCGGGCCGCCCGCGAGATCGCCCGCGACCTCACCTCCGGCCATCCGATGCGGCGCCTGCTGCAGGGGGAGGTCGGGTCGGGGAAGACGCTCGTCGCGGTCCTCGCGATGTGCCAGGCCGTCGAGGCGGGCTTCCAGGCGGCCCTGCTCGTGCCCACCGAGACGCTCGCCGAGCAGCACCTGCGCACCCTCGACGCCCTGCTCGCCCCCGCCGGCCTGCAGCCGGTGCTGCTCACCGGAAAGGTGCCGAAGGCCGAGCGCGAGCGGCGCGAGCTGGCCCTGCGCACCGGCACCGCCCCCGTCGTGGTGGGGACGCAGGCCCTGCTGTCGGAGGGGACGGCCTTCGACCGCCTCGGCGTGGTGGTGGTCGACGAGCAGCACCGCTTCGGGGTGGAGCAGCGCCAGGCGCTGGCGGAGCGGGCCACCGGCGCGGGCGGGTCCGCCCACATCCTCTACATGACGGCCACGCCGATCCCGCGGACGCTCGCGCTGACCGCGTACGGGGATCTCACCGTCTCCACCATCCGCACCCGCCCGCCGGGGCGCTCCCCCGTCGAGACCCGCTGGGTCCGCGCCGACGACCGCGAGGCGGCGTACGAGGAGGTCCGCGCCGAGCTGCGCGCCGGCCGCCAGGGCTACGTGATCTGCCCGCTGGTGGAGGAGGGGGCCGCCGCCGAGGCGCGCGCCGCCACCACCGAGGCCGAGCGCCTGCGCGCCGGGCCGTTCGCCGCGTTCACCGTCGGGCTGGCCCACGGCGCGCAGGGGGCGGAGGAGAAGCGCGCCGCGATGCTCGCGTTCGCGGAGGGGCGCACCGACCTGCTGGTCGCCACGACCGTCGTCGAGGTGGGCATCGACGTCCCCAACGCCACGGTGATCATCATCGAGGACGCCGACCGCTTCGGGCTGGCGCAGCTCCACCAGCTGCGGGGCCGGGTGGGCCGCGGCGAGGTCCCCGGCATGTGCCTGCTGTTCGGCGACCCCGTCACGGAGGAGGGCGCCCGCCGCCTGGAGGCCCTCACCCAGACCGGCGACGGCTTCCGCCTGGCCGAGCTGGACCTGGAGATCCGCGGCACCGGCAGCATCCTGGGCCTGCGCCAGGCGGGCCCCACCGACCTGCGCTTCGCGCGCCTCTCGCGCGACCGCCGGGAGCTGGCCGAGGCGCGCCACCTGGCCAGGCGCATGCTGCGCGACGACCCGTACCTCACCCGGCCCGAGCACCGCCTGCTGCGCGACGCCGTGCGCGCCCGGTTCGCCGAGCTGCCCCGGCTGCTGGACGCGTGATGAGGATCGTCGCCGGCACCCACCGCGGCCGACGCCTGCGGGCCCCCGCCGGGACCGCGACCCGCCCCACGGCCGACCGGGTGCGGGAGGCCCTGTTCTCCATCATCGGCCCGGTCGAGGGCCTCGACGTGCTGGACCTGTTCGCCGGCTCCGGCGCCCTCGGGCTGGAGGCGCTGTCGCGCGGCGCCGCCTCCGCCGTCCTGGTCGACCGCTCCCCCCGCGCGACCGCCGTGGCCCGCGCCAACGCGGAGGAGCTGGGGCTCGCCGACCGGGCCCGGATCGTGCGCCGGGACTGGCGCTCGGCCCTCGCCGCGGAGCGGTCCGCGGGCCGGTCGTTCGGGTTGTGCCTCCTCGACCCTCCCTATACCCTCACCGATCGGGTCGTCGCCGGTCTCGGCACGCTGCTCGCGCCGCTGATGACGGCCTCCGGGACCGTGGTGATCGAGCACTCCGCCGCGCTCTCGCCACCCGACCCGAAGGGACTGGAGATCGCCTCGCGCACCGACCGCACCTACGGCGACACCGCCGTGAGCGTCATCAGGCTGGGGGCGTCCCGCTGAGCGCCGACTGCCGCCGCATCGCCGTGTGCCCCGGGACGTACGACCCGGTCACCTACGGGCACATCGACGTCATCGCCCGGGCAGCGACCCTGTTCGACGAGGTCGTCGTCGCCGTGACCACGGGCTCCGTCAAGAAGCAACCGATGTTCGACGGGGAGCAGCGGATCGCGTTCGTGCGGTCCTCCGTCGGGCATCTGGAGAACGTGCGTGTCGAGGGCTTCAACAGCCTGATCACCGAGTTCGCCCAGTCGCTGGGCGCCGCCGCCATGGTAAAAGGTCTCAGGGCCATCTCCGACTTCGACTACGAGTTCCAGATGGCGCAGCTCAACAGGCATCTGGCTGCCGACGTGGAAACGGTGTATCTGCCGGCGTCGCCGAAGTACAGCTTCGTGAGCTCGAGCGGAGTGCGCGAGGTGGCGGCCTGGGGGGGTTCGGTCGACGACTGGGTCCCCGCACACGTGGCCGAGGCCCTGCGGGCCCGGCGCCTTCCGGGCGCCGGCTCGGTCTCCTAGGAGGGTTCGTTGGACGTACTGGAACTGATCGACAAGCTGGACGACCTGATCCACAACGCGCGCGCCGTGCCGCTGACGGACCAGGTGCGCATCGACCGTGAGGCGATCTACGACCTCCTGGACCAGATGCGCTCGACGATCCCCGAGGAGGTCAAGCAGGCCCGCTGGATCGTCAAGGAGCGCCAGGAGATGCTCGCGGAGGCGAAGCGCGAGGCCGAGCGCCTTGTGGCCGACGCCCGCGACAAGGCGGCGCAGGAGGCCTCCGAGCAGGAGGTCGTCAAGCGGGCCGAGCGCGAGGCCGCCGACATCCTCGAGGAGGCCCGCCAGCGCGAGCGCGAGGTGCGCCTGGGGGCCGAGGACTACGCCGACGAGGTCCTCGGCACCCTGGAGGTCAACCTCGGCAAGTTCCTGGAGGCCGTCCGCCGCGGCCGCGAACGGTTGCAGGGCCGCGCCGACGAGCCCGGGGACGACGCGCTGGCCGAGCCCCCCGACTGACCCATGGCACGGGAGGTCGGCACCGTGGACCTCCGCGCGCTGCAGCTCGCACCCGGCGCGGCCGTCCGGCTGCCCGTCCGGACGCCGCCGGTCGAGCTGGTGATCGGAGGTCAGGAGCACCGCACAGAGCCGGAGCGCCCCGAGCTCGAGCTGGAGGTGACCCGGTCGCTCTCGGGGCTCCACCTGCGCCTGCGGGGCCGCGCCGAGCTGGTGGGCCCGTGCGTGCGCTGTCTGGAGGAGGCGCGCGCGCCGATCGCCGTCGACACGCGGGAGTTCGTCGCGGACGGCCGCCCCGCTGACGCGCCGTTCGACGAGGACCTCGACTCGCAGTACGTGGATGAGGGCGTGCTCGACGTCGCCACCTGGGCGCGCGACGCGGTCGCCGAGGCGGTGCCCGCCACGCTCCTGTGCCGCCCGGACTGCGCCGGCCTGTGTCCCCATTGCGGCACGAACCTCAACGAGGGGTCGTGCGGCTGCGACGAGGATGCCGCGGACCCGCGCTGGGACGCGCTCCGCGAGGTGGCGGAGCGCCTCAGGCGGGAGTCGCCCGAGGACGGCTGATCCACGGCGGGATCGGCGGTGATCCGCGTCGGTGCGCGCGTCGTGCCGCGACCCCGGGACGGACGGACCCTTCCTCAGGGGCGCCCGGACCGCTAACCTGCCGCGAGCCCTTCCGACCGGTGGTGATGACGCGTGGCCGTACCGAAGCGAAAGACCTCCAAGCAGCGCCGTGACACCCGACGCGCGACGCACGCGATCGAGGCGACGCGCCTCGGGCGCTGCCCGCGCTGCCAGAGCCCCGTCAGGCCGCACCACGTCTGCGGCGTGTGCGGCTCCTACCGGGGCCGGCCCGTCGTCGAGATCGAAGGGTAGGACGCCCGAGCACGCCGTCGCGCTCGAC
>DASSBX010000091.1:0-11051 GCA_035698305.1 Miltoncostaeaceae bacterium
GACGTCTTCCCCCGCAGGCGCTGATGCGCCGGAGCGCAACCGGCCACACAGAACGTGAGATTCCGGCCAGGCCGATGCGAGCGAAGCGAGCCGGGACCCCCGCTCAAGAGGGGTCCCTGCCTGGCGGGATTGGTCGCAACCGGCCACACGGGACGCAAATTCCCGCCAGCCCGATGCGAGCGAAGCGAGCCGGGACCCCCGGGAATTTCACGTTGTCTACGGCCGGGGACGCCGCGTGGCGCAGGGGGTCCTAGTCGTCGCTGTGGGCGGCGGCCCGGGCCAGGAGCATCCCGATCTGCTCGCGGGCCGGCTCGCCGAACGTCTCCCGGGCCAGGGCGAGGCGCGACTTGGCCTGGTCGTCGTCGCCGCCGGCGGCCTGGGCGACGCTGCGGCGCAGACCCGCGACCAGGAGCAGCAGCTGGCGGTCGGGGGCCAGCGCCTCCAGGGGCGGGTCGATCGGGTGGACCACCCGCACCCAGTCGCTCGCGCGGTCGCCGGGGCGGGCGCTCGACCACGCGCTCGTCATCACCGCCTGCTCCAGGGCGGCCCGCTTGCCGCGCCGGCCTGCGTCGCCGGTGAGGGCGTCGACCTGGCGCCGGCCGACGGTGATGCGGACGACGCGCACGAACGCGTCGTCGGCTTCGGGCGGAGCACCGCTCATACCCTCCCATCGGCGCGACCGCCCAGATCCGAGAGGGCCTACTTCTTCTTGTAGACGTCCCCGCCGATGTCGCCCCGGACGGCGTGCACCGGGTTCCCGGCCGCCTCCCACTGGTAGTACGAGCAGGCCGGCCCGAACGCGGGCTCGTAGACGTCGGGCCGCGGATTGCGCCCCACGTCGCGGGCGGCGGCGGCGTGGCGCAGCAGCGCCGGGTCGTCCATCTCCGGCCACACGATGACCAGGTGCGCCGCCGTCAGGAAGTTGGCGATGAACTCGCAGCCGGCGGCCGGGCAGTTCCACGGGTCGGTGCGGACGCAGTACCAGCCGCTGTAGTCCTCGCCCGAGTCGTCGGTCCACAGCTCCTCGTCGACGCCCTCCTCCTCGTCGAGGTCGGGCAGCGCCGGGGCGATGGTGGGGTCGTCGACGCCGATGCCGGGCAGCTCGCGCTCGGCCACGGTCAGACCGCCTCGGCCTGCGGCTGCGGGTGAGGCTGGGGGTGGGCGCAGCCGTCGATCCAGCTGGTGGCGCCGTCGTCGAACACCGTCTGCTTCCAGACGGGGACGCGGGCCTTCAGCGCGTCGATCGCGAACCGGCACGCCGCGAACGCCGCCGGCCGGTGGCCGGCCGACGCCGCGACCATCACGCTCGGCTCGCCCACGGCGACGGTCCCCACCCGGTGCAGCAACGCGACGGTGGCGCCGTACGCCTGCCGTGCCTCGGTCGCGATCGCCTCCATCTCGGCCATGGCGAGCTCCTCGTAGGCCTCGTAGTGCAGCGCGGCGACCGCGCGGCCGCCGCCCTCCCGGCGGGTGGTGCCGATGAACGTCGCGGTGCCGCCGTGCTCGGGGTCGGCGACCGCCGCCAGCAGCGGCGCCAGGTCGAGCGGCTCGTCGGTGAGGGCGATCATCCTCCCGACACGGGTAGCACGAGCGCCACCTCGTCGCCATCGCGCAGGGGCGTGCCGGGGATGGACCACACGTGGTTGACGGCGTACCGCAGCCCGTCCGGCGGCGCCGCCGCCGCGACGGCCTCGGGGAGCATGTCCCACACCGCCCCCACCGGGGTGGCCGGCGGGACCGTGAGCTGCACGCGGTCGCTGCCCGCGGCCTCGCGGAGCGACGCGAACAGCCGCACCGTCACGCGGATGTCAACCGGCATACGCGGAGTCTACCGACGGGTGGCCCGCCGCCCCCCGGACCCCCCGGCCGGGGGGTCGCGCCGACCCAGGGGCGTCCCATAGCGTGCCGCCGATGCCACGTCGATCGCTCGTCCTCGCCCCCCTCGCCGTCGCCGCCATGGCCGCGGTCGCCCTCCCGATCATCGCCACCGGCGCGCCGGCGGGCGCCGATCTGCCGGACCTCCGCGCCGACCCGCCGACGAACCCGACCATCCAGCGCTACGGGAGCAGCCCGGCGCGGCTGCTGGTGCGGTTCGACGGCTACGTCACGAACATCGGGGACGGCCCCCTCGACGTCGCGGGCAACCCGGCCGCCGGGCAGATGATGCAGCGGGTGCGGGTGAACGGGTCGATGGTCGACGAGAAGCCCGTGACGGTCGTCTACGAGACGAACGACGACCATCAGCACTGGCACCTGAAGGAGGTCATGCGGTACTCGCTCTGGAACCAGGGCCGCACGGCGGAGGTGGCCCCGGGGCAGAAGACGGGCTTCTGCCTCGTCGATAGCCAGACGGCGCCGTCGCCCTCACCGTCTCCGGCGCCGCACTTCTACGCGACCGACGCCGACTTCAACGAGGGCTTCTGCGGGTGGGGCAAGCGGAACCTGACGACCCTGCGGATGGGCGTGTCGGTCGGCTGGCGCGACCTCTACTACAACGGACTCGCCTTCCAGTGGGTCGATGCGTCCGCCGTCCAGCCGGGCGTCTACTCGGTCGCGGCGCAGGCCGACCCGAACAACATGGTCGTGGAGAAGCACGAGACCAACCCGCTGGCGTTCATGTCCCAGAACGTGACGCTGCCGGGCTGGGTCGCGACGAACGTCGGCACCGTCCAGGTGCCGTTCGGCAGCCCCACCGGCGTGACGCTCGCCGCCAACCAGGTCGGCAGCCCCGGCACGCGTGGGTTCCGGATCGTCTCGGCGCCGTCGCACGGCTCGCTGAACGTGCCGGTCGGCGGCACGGTCTCCTCCGGCGGGTCCGTGACCTACACCCCCGCCGCCGGATACGCCGGTCCCGACGCGTTCACGTTCGCGGCGATCACGACCAGCGGCGTCACCGCCGGCTTCCCGACCAACCCCACGGCGGCGACGGCCAGCCTCCAGGTGGGCTCGGCGCCCGCCGCGACGCCGTCGGTCGCCATCGCCGGCGCCCCGGCGACCCTGCTCGCGGGCACGAGCGTCCAGCTCTCGGCCACCGTCGCGAACGCCGCGCAGGGCGTCACGTGGTCGGCCACCGGGGGCGCGACGGTCTCGCCGACCGGGCTCCTGAAGGCTCCCGCGACGGTTCCCTCGGGTGGCAGCATCACCGTCAGGGCGACGAGCGTGGCGGCGCCGGCGGCGTCCGCCCAGGCGTCGATCGACATCGAGGCGCCGCCCGCCCCGCAGCCGGCCCCGCGGACCCCCGGTTCCGGTCCGAGCATCCCCGGCGCGCCCGGCAGCACCGTGGCCGGCGACAACCGGCTCTACCGCGGCACGAGCGTGAAGCGGCACGGCCGCACGATTTTGATCCGCACCACGGCCATCGCCGGGGGCAGGTCCAGCATCGCCGCGATCCGCGGCGGCAAGGTCGTCGCCCGCTGCACGATCAGCCGGAAGACCGCCGGCAGGATCACCTGCAAGCTGGTGGTGCCCAAGCGGTTCGCGCACAGGCCGGTGCGGATCGTCCTGGGCCTGAAGACCACCGAGGGCGTCCGCTACACCGCCCGCCTGCTGTCCAGGCGCTGAACGGCGGCGCCCCGCCGGCCCCGTGACGGGCCGGCGGGGGCCGTCGCGCTACGAGCCGAGCACCTCGCGGGCGATCTGCGCGGTCTCGGTGGGGCTCGTGCCGACGCGCACGCCGTTGGCCTCGAGGGCCTCCTTCTTCGCGGCGGCGGTCCCGGACGAGCCGGTGATGATCGCGCCGGCGTGGCCCATCTGCTTCCCGGGGGGCGCCTGGAACCCGGCGATGTAGGCGACGACCGGGGTCTTCATCCGGCTCTTGATGAAGTCGGCCGCCTTCTCCTCCTCGGCACCGCCGATCTCGCCGACCATCACCACCAGGTCGGTGTCGGGGTCGGCCTCGAAGTGCCCGAGGATGTCGATGAACGAGCTGCCCACCACCGGGTCGCCGCCGATGCCGACGACGGTGCTCTGGCCGATGCCCATGTCCGAGAGCTCCTTGGAGATCTGGTACGTGAGCGTGCCGCTGCGGCTCACCAGCCCCACCCGGCCGGGCGTGAACACCTGGGTCGGCATGATCCCGACCGTCGCGACGCCGGGGCTGATGATGCCCGGGCAGTTCGGGCCGACCAGCACCTGGTCGCCCCGCTTCAGCTCGGTGTAGACGCGCAGCACGTCGTGGGCCGGGATGCCCTCGGTGATGCACACGATCAGGTCGACGTCGCTGGCGACCGCCTCGTACAGGGCGTCGGCGGCGAACCGCGGCGGCACGAACACCATCGCGGCGTTCGCCCCCGTCTCCTCGACGGCGTCCCGCAGGGTGTTGAACACGGGGATGCCGTCGACGTCCTGGCCGCCCTTGCCGGGCGTGACGCCGGCGACGACCTGGGTGCCGTACGCCTTGTTGCGGCCGGCGTGGAACGCGCCCTCGCGGCCGGTGATCCCCTGGACGACGAGCTTTGTGTCCGCGTTGACCAGGATGCTCATGCGGCCTCCTTCCCGAGGGCCACGGCCCGCTCGGCGGCGGACAGCATCGTGGTCTCGACGACGACGTTCGACGGTGCGCGCTCCTTCAGGATGCGGCGGCCCTCGTCCTCGTTGGTGCCGTCCAGGCGCACCACGATCGGCAGGGTGGCGCCCAGGTTGTCGAGCGCCGTGAGCAGGCCCTCGGCCACCTCGTCGCAGCGGGTGATGCCGCCGAAGATGTTGACGAGCAGCACCTTCACCTTGGGGTCGGAGAGCAGGATCTCCAGGGCGGTCACCACCTCGTCCGCCTTCGAGCCGCCGCCGGCGTCCAGGAAGTTGGCGGGGGTGCCGCCCGCGAGGGCGACCACGTCCAGGGTGCTCATCACCAGCCCGGCCCCGTTGCCGAGGATCCCGACGTCACCGTCGAGCTTGACGTAGGTGACGCCCTTCTCCTGGGCGGCCTTCTCCTGCGGATCGTCGGTGGTGGTCTCGTGGAACGCGGCCATCTCGTCGTGGCGGTAGGCGGCGTTGCCGTCGGTGGTCACCTTCGCGTCCAGCGCGATGACCTGCCCGTCCTCGGTGAGGATCAGCGGGTTGATCTCGGTGAGCATCGCGTCCAGGTCGACGAACCCCGCGTAGAGCTTCTGGATGATCGCGACGGTGCCGGAGATCGCCTCCCTGTCGATGCCCGCGTGGAAGCACAGCCAGCGGGCGTCGTGCGGCTGGAGGCCCACGAGCGGGTCGATGTGCAGCCGCGCGAGCGCCTCCGGCCGGGTGGCCGCCACCTCCTCGATGTCGACGCCGCCCTCAGCGGACAGCATCACCAGCGGCCGCTTCTCGCCGCGGTCGAAGGTGACCGACAGGTAGTACTCCTTCGCGATCTTGGACCCGGCCTCGATCCACACCCGCTCCACCGTGTGGCCCTTGATGTCCATCCCGAGGATCTCCGAGGCGCGGGCCTCGGCCTCGTCGGGGTCGGCGGCGAGCTTGATGCCGCCCGCCTTGCCGCGGCCGCCCACACGGACCTGTGCCTTGACGACCACGGTGCCGCCGATCTGCTCGGCCGCGGCGCGCGCCTCGGCGGGGGTCGTGGCGACCCTGCCGTCGGGCACGGGGATCCCGTGGAGGGCGAGCATCTGCTTACCCTGATACTCGTAAAGATCCAACCGTCGTCCTTCCGCTCACGTGGAGGCACGGACGGCCCTGCCGCCCGGCCCGGAACCGGCGGGATCCTATCGGGCGGGTGTGGTAGCGTCCCGCGGCCCGCGGACGGGGCGGCCGGGGCTCAGAGGAATCGCACGGAGGAGACGTGGCGGAGACCGGCGTGGGAACGGAGCGCTCGACCGAGTCGGGCATCCCGGTCGACCGCTGCTACGGCCCGTCGGCCGTCGAGGGCCTGGACCTGGCCGAGCGGCTCGGCGAGCCGGGCGCCTTCCCCTTCACGCGCGGCGTGCACCCCACCATGTACCGCGAGAAGGCGTGGACGATGCGCCAGTACGCGGGCTTCGCCACCGCCGAGGAGACGAACGCGCGGTTCCGCTACCTGCTGGCGGCGGGCGCCCCGGGGCTGTCCACCGCGTTCGACCTCCCCACCCAGCTCGGCATGGACTCCGACGACCCGCTCGCCGCCGGCGAGGTCGGCCGCGTGGGGGTCGCGATCGACTCGATCGACGACATGGCGCGCCTGTTCGACGGCATCCCGCTCGACCGCGTGTCGACCAGCATGACCATCAACGCCCCGGCGGCGGTCCTGCTGCTGCTGTACCAGCTGGTGGCGGAGGAGGGCGGCGCCGATCCGCGCGAGCTGCGCGGGACGATCCAGAACGACATCCTCAAGGAGTACGTCGCCCGCGGGAACTACGTGTACCCGCCGGTCCCCTCCATGCGGCTCACCACCGACACGTTCGCGTACTGCGACGCCGAGCTGCCGAAATGGAACACCATCTCCATCAGCGGCTACCACATCCGCGAGGCCGGCTCGACGGCCGTCCAGGAGGTGGGGTTCACGCTCGCGAACGGCATCGCGTACGTCGAGGCGGCCATCGCGGCGGGCCTCGAGGTCGACCGGTTCGCGCCGCGTCTGTCGTTCTTCTTCAACGCCCACAACAACCTGATGGAGGAGGTCGCCAAGTTCCGGGCGGCCCGCTCCATGTGGGCCCACATCATGCGCGACCGCTTCGGCGCCACCGACCCGCGCGCGATGAGCCTGCGCTTCCACGCCCAGACCGGCGGCAGCACGCTCACCGCCCAGCAGCCGCGCAACAACGTGGTGCGCGTGGCGGTGCAGGTGCTGGCGGCGGCCCTCGGCGGCGCCCAGTCGATCCACTCCAACGGGTTCGACGAGGCGCTGGCCCTGCCGACGGAGGAGTCGGCCAAGCTGGCCCTGCGCACCCAGCAGGTCATCGCCGCCGAGTCGGGCATCACCGACACCGTCGACCCCCTCGGGGGCGCCTGGTACCTGGAGCGCCTCACCGCCCAGATCGAGGAGCGGGCCGGCGCCCTGATCGCCGAGGTCGACCGTCGCGGCGGGGCGGTGGAGTGCATCGAGTGGATGCGGGAGGCCATCGGCGACGCCGCGTTCCGCCACCACGAGGAGGTGACGGCGGGCACGCGGACGGTGGTCGGCGTCAACGCCCTCCGCGAGGACGACGAGCAGCCCGTCCAGATCCTCAGGATCGACGAGCGCATCGAGTCCGAGCAGGTCGCCCGGATCGCCGCGCTGCGCGAGGCCCGCGACGGCGCCGCCGTCACCGCCCGGCTGGAGGACGTCCGCGCCGCCGCCCGCGGCACGGACAACCTGCTGCCGCCGATGCGCGAGGCGCTGCGGGCGCGCGCCACCGTGGGGGAGGTCTGCGGCGTGCTGCGCGAGGAGTTCGGGGAGTACGACACGGTCCTGGCGGCACGAGGGTGACGCTGGATCCGCCGTATCTCGCGGCGCGGATGCGCGCGATCGCACGCGCCATCCGCGATTCGGCGCGACCCGAGGGATCACCCTGCGCGTGCGACGCCGAATCACGCCTGGCGCGGCGCTCGCACACCCCGCATCCGCGATCTCCGTCGGATCCAGCGTGAGCACCGAGGACAAGCGCGCCCGCCTCGACGCGCTCCGCGACGAGGCCGTCCACGCAGGGTCCGAGGCGGCCGTCGAGCGCCAGCACGCGCGCGGCAAGCTGACCGCCCGGGAGCGGATCGACCTGCTGCTCGACCCGGGCAGCTTCGTGGAGCTCGACATGTTCACGCGCCACCGGGCCCACGGCTTCGGCCTGGAGGACACGCGCCCCTGGGGCGACGGCGTGGTGACCGGCCACGGCACCATCGAGGGCCGCAAGGTCTTCGTCTTCTCCCAGGACTTCACCGTGTTCGGCGGCAGCCTCGGCGAGGTGTTCGCCGAGAAGATCGTGAAGGTCATGGACCTGGCGGTGCGGATGGGCTGCCCGATCATCGGCATCAACGACTCCGGCGGCGCCCGCATCCAGGAGGGCGTCGTGAGCCTGGGCGGCTACGCCGACATCTTCTTCCGCAACGTCCGCGCCAGCGGAGTCATCCCGCAGATCTCGGTGGTGATGGGCCCGTGCGCCGGCGGCGCCGTCTACAGCCCGGCGATCACCGACTTCATCTTCATGGTCCGCGAGACGAGCCACATGTTCATCACCGGTCCCGAGGTCATCAAGACCGTGACCGGCGAGGACGTGACGATGGAGGATCTCGGTGGGGCCCAGAGCCACGCCACCCGCTCGGGCGTGTGCCAGTTCGCCGCCGACTCCGAGCCCGAGTGCCTGGAGATGGTGCGCGACCTCATGTCGTACCTGCCGCAGAACAACCTCGACGCGCCGCCGTTCGTCGCGCCGGCCGACCAGTCCGACCGCCGGGCCGCCGAGCTCGCGTCGATCATCCCCGACGCGCCGACCAAGCCGTACGACATGGTCGAGGTGGTCGAGCACATCGTCGACGACGGCGACTTCCTCGAGGTGGCGCCGCTCTTCGCGCCCAACATCGTGGTCGGCTTCGCCCGCCTGGCCGGTCACGTGGTGGGGGTCGTCGGCAACCAGCCGAAGTCGCTCGCCGGCGTGCTCGACATCGACGCCTCCATCAAGGGCGCGCGCTTCGTGCGCTTCTGCGACGCGTTCAACATCCCCCTGGTGACGCTGGTCGACGTGCCGGGGTTCCTGCCCGGGACGCAGCAGGAGTACAACGGGATCATCCTGCACGGCGCCAAGCTGCTGTACGCGTACAGCGAGGCGACCGTGCCGAAGCTGACCGTCATCACCCGCAAGGCCTACGGCGGCGCGTACGACGTGATGGCCAGCAAGCACGTCGGCGCCGACTTCAACGCGGCGTGGCCGACCGCCGAGATCGCGGTGATGGGCGCCGAGGGCGCCGTGAACATCGTGTTCCGCCGCGAGCTGCAGCAGGCCGAGGCCGACGGCGGCGACGTCGCCGCCCGCCGCGCCGAGCTGATCGCCGACTACACCGACCGCTTCGCCAACCCGTACATCGCCGCCGAGCGGGGCTACGTCGACGACGTGATCGCGCCGGAGGAGACCCGCCCGTGGCTCATCCGGTCGCTCGAGGTGGCGCTCACCAAGCGGGAGCTGCGCCCCCGCCGCAAGCACGGGAACATCCCGCTGTGACGGGGTCCATCGCGGCGCTGTCGGGCGGGGCGCCCGGCCCGGCGGCCCTTGCCGCGGTCACCGCGGCGGCGCTGGCCGTGGTCGAGTCGGAGGCGGTCGCGCCCGCCGACCCGCTGCCGGCGGCCTACCGCTCCCGCTGGCGGCGCGCGGCGATGCTCGAGTCGGCCGACGTGCCGCCGGGCAACCTGAAGGACGACGGCGCGCCGTGGGGGGTCGTGTGATGTTCGGGAAGGTGCTGGTGGCGAACCGCGGCGAGATCGCCGTGCGGGTGTTCCGGACGCTCCGCGAGATGGGCATCCCGTCGGCCGCCGTGTACAGCGAGACCGACCGCGACGCGCTGTTCGTGCAGCACGCCGACGAGGCGTACCTGCTCGGCCCGGGACCGGCCGCCGAGAGCTACCTCAACGTCCCACGGATCCTCGAGGTGTGCGCCAAGGCGGGGGCCGAGGCCGTCCATCCCGGCTACGGGTTCCTGGCCGAGAACGCCGGCTTCGCCCGGGCGCTCGGCGAGGCGGGCGTCACGTGGATCGGCCCGCCGCCGTCCGCGATCGAGGCGATGGGATCCAAGACGGGCGCCCGGCACCTGATGCAGGCCGCGGGCGTCCCGATCGTGCCGGGCGTGACCGAGCCGGTGCCCGACGTGGATGCCGCCCGGTCCATCGCGGAGCGGATCGGCTACCCGGTGGCGGTGAAGGCCAGCGCGGGGGGCGGCGGCAAGGGCTTCCGGGTGGCGCTCACCCCCGACCGGCTGGCCGACGCGTTCACGGGGGCGGTCCGCGAGGGCGAGCGCTTCTTCGCCGACGGCACCGTGTACCTGGAGCGCTACCTCCCCGAGCCGCGGCACGTCGAGATCCAGGTGCTCGCCGACGGCCACGGCAACGTCATCCACCTGGGCGAGCGCGACTGCTCCGTGCAGCGGCGCCACCAGAAGCTCGTGGAGGAGACGCCCAGCCCCGTGGTGTCGGACGACCTGCGCCGGCGCATGGGCGAGGCGTCGGTGACGGCCGCCCGGGCGGTCGACTACCGCGGCGCGGGCACCCTCGAGTACCTCGTGTCGGGCGAGGAGTTCTTCTTCCTGGAGATGAACACCCGCATCCAGGTGGAGCACACCGTCACCGAGGCGGTCACCGGGCTCGACCTGGTGCGCGAGCAGATCCGGGTGGCGGCGGGCGAGCCGCTGTCGGTGTCCCAGGACCAGGTGCAGGCGCGCGGGCACGCCTTCGAGTGCCGCATCAACGCCGAGGACGCCTCCAGGCGGTTCCTGCCCTCCCCCGCGCGGATCACCGCCTACCGGGAGCCGTCGGGGCCGGGGGTGCGGGTCGACTCCGGCGTGCGCGCCGGCTCCGCGATCCCCGAGATCTACGACCCGATGGTGGCGAAGCTGATCGTGTGGGACGTCGACCGCGAGTCGGCCCGGCGCCGGATGCTGCGCGCGCTGTCGGAGTACGTGGTCGAGGGTCCCGCGACGCTGATCCCGTTCCACCGATGGCTGCTCTCGGAGCAGGAGTTCATCGACGGGGGCGCCTGTCACGCCCTGCTCGCCCGGCTCGCCGACGAACCCACCCCGGTCCCGCCGGTGGAGGGCGGCCCCGCCGTCACCGGCGACGAGGCGCCCGAGGCGGAGCCGCAGACCGAGCGGCGCTTCACCGCCGAGGTCGACGGCCGCCGGTTCGAGGTCGCCCTGCGGTACGCGCCCCCCGCCGGCGCGGCGGCGGCGGCGGCGCCGGCACGCGCCCCGAAGGCGAAGCGCACGCGGGGCGGCGGGGGCGGTGGCGGCGCCCGCGGCGAGGTGGTGACGCCGATGCAGGGGACGGTGCTGAAGGTGCTGGTGGCCGCCGGGCAGGAGGTCGCCGCCGGCGACGTCGTCTGCATCGTCGAGGCGATGAAGATGGAGAACGAGGTGCCCGCGGCGCAGGGGGGGAACGTCCAGGAGGTGCGCGTCGAGGCCGGCCAGTCGGT
>DASSBX010000092.1:0-18414 GCA_035698305.1 Miltoncostaeaceae bacterium
CCGGGATCCGCAGGCGCTCGCTGCGGCCGATGCAGATGTCGCCCATCTCGCGGGTGCGCTCCAGCGCGTCGGCCAGCCCGCCGCCCAGGAACGCCGCCACCGACGGGCTGGCGGCGCTCGCGGCGGCGCCCAGCCCGCAGCACTCGACCAGGGCCGAGTCGCCGATGTCGGGCGCGGCGTCCTCGTCGGAGAAGCCGGGGCGGTAGAGCGGGTCGCCCACCATGGGCGCGGGGGCGGTGAACCAGCGGTCCGGCAGCCCCGCCAGCTGGATGGCCGCGTCGGTGCCGTTGCGGCTGATGAAGACCACCAGGCTCGAGTGCGGCGTCCCCTGGATCCCCATGAGGGCCGCCCGCGCGGCGGCGATCGTCATCGTGAGCGCGAAGTGGCCGTTGGCGGCGAGCATCCGGGCCGTCGGCAGTACGCTGTCGGGGGCGTGCTCGGCCATCGCGGGCAGCGTCTCGCGCAGCAGCAGCATCGTGGTGGCCTGGTGGCGCATGTGGCAGTCGTCGCCCATCGCGATCCCCTGGGCGCAGAGCGAGAACGCGTCGATCGGCCCGTTGGCGCGCAGGGCGGCGGCGAAGCCGGGGGCCACGCCCTCCGCCAGCACCCGCTGGCGCCGGATCGCCTCCGGCGAGCCGACCCCGAGCCAGAACGCCTCGCCGGGGCCGTCGTTCATGGGGCTGTAGCCCACGCCGCCGCCCACCTCGTCGCGGGCGGCCCACACCGCCATCGACGGGGAGATGACGCCGCACATCGCGCCGGCCGCGTTCAGCGAGTGGGCGCTGGCCAGCCGGACGTCCCCGGCCTCCACCAGTCCGCCCGCCTCGTCGTCGCCGGCGGCCCAGCCCTCGAGGATGATCGCGCCGCGCACGGCGTTGCGCTGCGGCTCGCACATGAGGCCCCACTCCACCGGGGGGCCCGCGTGCAGCACCGTCCACCCCTCCAGGCCGGGGATCAGCTCGCCCGCGGGCCCGGCGCCGACGATCATCGGCCGGGCCTCCTGGAGCGCCGCCAGGGCGGTGGCGTTTGCCGCGTCGACGCGCTCGTCGCCGTATGCCGTGACCAGGTCGGCCACCGCGTCGGGGTCGCCCCCGCCGGGCGGCCGCCACTCGACGGCGGTGACGTCGGCGTCCTGCTGGCGCAGGGCGTCGGCCATCAGGTCGAGCCCCGCGGTGACGATCTCTAGTGTGGCCATGTGATCAACCTACCGGCTCTCGCACAGGCCGTCCGCGGGCACCCCGGCCTGCGCGGCAAGCGGGAGCTGGCGGCGGTCGCGGCCGCGCTCGGCGGCGACGGCGACGACGCCGCGGTGCTGCCGGACGGCGACGGGTCGCTGGTGATGGCGGCCGAGGCGATCCACCCTCCGTTCGTGGCGGCGCAGCCGCGCGCGGCCGGGGTGGCGGGCGTGGTGACGGTCCTCAACGACCTGGCCGCCACGGGCGCGCGGCCCCTGGCGCTGCTGGACTGCGTGGTGGCGGGGGACCGGCGCACCGTCGAGGAGGTGCTCGACGGCCTGCGCACCGGCGCCGAGCTCTACCGCGTGCCCGTGGTCGGCGGTCACGCGACGATGGAGCCGGGGGCCCCGGCGGGGCTCTCGACGTTCGGCGTGGGGCGCTCCCGCGCCCCGCTGGCGGCGCGCAACGCCCGCGCCGGCGACGCCGTGTGCCTGGCCGCGTGCCTGGAGGGCGAGATGATGGTCGGCAGCGGCAGCAGCTTCTTCAGCCACCTCCGCGGCCCCCGCCGCGCCCGCGCGCGCGACGACCTGGACCTGCTCCCGGACGCCGCGGAGGCGGGCGAGGCGTGGGCGGCGCGCGACGTGTCGATGCCCGGGGTGGCGGGCTCGCTGCTGCAGCTCTGCGAGAGCGCCGGCGGCCTGGGCTGCGCCCTCGACCTCGACCGGCTGCCGGTCCCGCCGGGCCTCGTGCTCGACCGCTGGCTGCTGACGTTCCCCTCCTACGGCTTCCTGCTGGTGGGCGACCCGGAGCCGCTGGGCGCCCGGTTCGCCGCGGCCGGCATCGCGCTGGCCCCTGTCGGCACGCTCGACGGGTCCGGCGTGCTGCGCCTGGCCTCGGGCGGCGACGAGGAGCCGGTGTGGGACCTCGGCGAGCAGGACCTCACCGGCCTGCGCCCGCCGACGTCCTAGGCACCCGGCCTCGCGGGGCGCCGGGGCATAGGTGGCGGCCACCGCGCGGGATGGGCACCGCCGCGGGCCAGGTTGGGCACCGCCCACCGATGAGCGCGCCCGCCCCCCGGTCGTACCGTCGGCGCACGAGATCGCACCGCACCGGAGACCGCCATGCACAGCAACGCCCACATCCACCGCGACCACGCCGCCGACGTCACCGCCCGGCGCATCGCCGCCGCCGCGGCGCCGGTGCGCCGCCGCCGCCGCAACCCGATGGCCGCGCTCGCGGGCCTGCTCCCCGCGACCGCCCGCCGCCGCACCGCGCAGCCCGCCCAGTAGGCCCCGCCGGGGCCCGACGACCCGTCAGGCCCCCGCGCCCCCCAGGGCCCAGCCCATGTCGATCGCCCCGGCCTCCTGCTCGGCCGCGCGGAGCGGGATCGTCATGTCCTGGTGGCTGGCGCCGCGGTAGTCGCGCGGGCTGCCCATCGACGTCCAACCCAGGTGGCGGAAGAACGCCACGTTGCGGGCCTGGATCCTCGCGACCATCCGGGTGCCGCCCCGCTCGCCGGCCGTGCGGACGGCGAAGCGCACCAGCGGGGCGCCCACGTGCAGGCGGCGGGCGTCGCGGAGCACCGCCAGGCGGTCGCCCTTCCACAGCCCCGCCTCGTCCAGGGGGTAGAGCCGCACCGCACCGACGACCCGGCCGCCGCAGACGGCCACGACCTTCACGGCGCCGTCGTCCCAGGCGTCACGGTCGTCGTCCTCGAAGATCCCCTGCTCCTCGACGAACACCGCCCGCCGGATGGCGTGGTGGGCGGCCAGGTCCTCCCCCGTCCGCGCGACGCGGACGTCCAGGGGGGCGCCCCGGCCGCCCGCGCGCATCACGCGGCCCGGTCCTGGGCCGGCCCCGGCCCGGCGGGCACGCCGTCCCGGCCGCCGCCGAACGCGCGCTCGAACGTGCTGAGCGCCGAGCAGGCCTGGCACCGGACGCATCCGGCCCGCGCGTCCTGGCTCATCATCCCCGCCTCCGCCAGGAGCGGCGCGACCCGCTCGTACACCTCGCGGACGTACTCCGCGGAGGGCGGCACCCCGTCGGCCACGATGCTCCCCGGCGCGGGCCGCAGCGGCACCACGAACGGGTAGACGCCGCGGTCGATCGCGGCCCGGCAGCCCTCCATCACCGACTCCGGCGTCTCCCCCAGGCCGAGGATGAAGTACGTCGACACCTGCCCCGGGCCGAACACGCCGACCGCCGCCTCCCACGCGGCCAGGTAGTGGTCGCGGCCCTGGGCGTGCTTGCCGGGGGCGACGCGGGCCAGCACCTCCTCGTCCCACACCTCCAGGTGCAGCCCCAGCGCCTCGGCGCCGCTGTCCTTCAGGGTGCGGAACCAGGTGAAGTCGTCGGGCGGCTCGATCTGCACCTGCACCGGCAGGCCGCTCGACTCGCGGATCGCCTCGGCGCAGCGGGCCATGTACGGCGCCCCCCGGTCGTGGCGGTTCGGCGAGCCGGTGGTGAGGGTCACGTCCTTCGCCCCGTCCAGGCGCGCGGCGGCCTCGGCCACCTCGGCCAGCAGCGCCGGCGTCTTGGTGGGGATCGTGCGCCCGTTGGAGAGGCTGGTGCCGATCGCGCAGAAGTGGCACTGCTCCTGGGTGCCCCAGTAGACGCACCGCTGGTGCACCGTGGACGCCAGGCTGTCCAGGTGCATCAGGGCGATCTTCCAGTACGGGACGCCGTCGGCCGTCTCCAGGTCGTAGATCTTCGGTCGCGGGTGCAGGCGCACCTGGCCCACCTCCGCGCCGTCGCGCAGCAGGGTGCCCGCCCGCCCGGAGCCGTTCATCACCAGCTCGTAGGGCGAGGCGGCGACGTAGTCGCCGTGGACGGGGACGGTCAGCGGCGCGCCGTCGATCCACACGAAGCCGGCGTCCGACGGGCCGGCGCCGCCCGCGCGGGTGGCGCCGGGGCCGTCGGGCACGCGCGTGCGCACGCCCAGCGATTGGAGCTCGACGGCGAGCGTCTTCAGATCGGGGACCTGCGCGGCGGTGCTCACCAGTGCTTCTCGTGGAGCTTCGCGAAGTTGTCGACCAGCACCATCCGCTTCAGCTCCTCCGACACCGGGGCGCCCTCGATCTTCCAGTACTCGCTCATGAAGTCCGACCACGGCTCGTCGGAGCCGAAGATCACGCGGTCGCCGCCGATCCCCTGCTTCTCGATCTCCACCAGCAGCCAGCGGGCGCCGAAGCCGATCGCCCACGAGGTGTCGGTGTAGACCTTGTAGCCGTCCTTCACCCACTGCATGAACTTCGGCACCAGCTTGATGTGGCCCGACACGCCGCCGCCGAAGTGGACGAGGTGGATCTTCACGCGCTTCCCGTAGGCCTCGACCATCGGGATGAAGTTGTTGATGTCGCTGTTTCCGCCGGCGGACGTGTGGAAGTGGAAGACGTAGTCGTGCTTCTCCGCCGCGTCGAAGCACATGTCGGCGATCTCCTTGGTCTCCTCGTCCCACTCCTCGGGGTTGGGGTTGCCGCCCAGGAGGAAGGTCGTCTTGAGGCCGATGATCCCCTGCTCGCCGCAGTGCTTGAGCGCCTCGAGCGTGTTCTCCTTGTCCCGCGGGAGGAAGGAGACCCAGAGCAGGCCGCGGATGCGGTCGCTGCTGGTCGCGGCCTCCATCACGATCGGGTTGAGCGAGAACGGCTGCTCGGGCTTGGGGATGCCGTAGTTCGACATGACGAGGCTGCGCTCGATGCCGTACTGGTCCATGAACTTCAGGAAGTCCTTGGTGCGGGGGAAGTCGTAGACGATCGGCTTCACCGGATAGTCGATGCCGTAGAACGGCCAGGCCTCGATCTCGCCGATGTGGCTGTGCCCGTCGATCACGTTCCGCTTGATGCCGTCAGGCAGTCCCACGACGTTCTCCCTCGTCAGATGGTCAACTGAGTAGCGTGGCCCGGAGCGCCTCGGCCGCCGCGCGCCATTCGTCCGGATCGGTGAACTCGCGCCGCGGCGAGAGCGGCTCCTCGTCGGCGAGCGCCTCTCCGCTCTCCGGGTCGAGGACGATCGCCTCGAGGGCGTAGCGCGGCATCATCGTGTCCGGGTCCATCAGGGTGGTCACCGCGACCGCGTTGCCGCTCGTGACCGACATCTCCACGCGGCGGTACGGGGGCCACAGCTCGCGCTCGCCCTCGCTCCAGATCGTCGCGGTCGCCTGGCCGGCGGCCTTGGCGCGCCGGATCGCCGTGGTCGTCCGCTCGGTCGCGGCCCGCATCTCGAGCTCCCGGGCGCGCGCCTGGTAGGCGGCCTCCCGGACCAGGTCGAGGTCGATCTCGGGCGACAGGTCGCGCCGCGCCACGCCTGCCGCGTCGAGCTCGGCGTCGCGCTCCGCGGTGCGGAAGGTCACGATCAGGGCGTCAAGGTCCGGGACCGTGGAGAGGTGGTCCGCGAGCGCGCGGACCACCCCGATCACGGCCTGGTACAGGTCGGGACGGACGGTGGCGACCGGGTAGAGGCGCTCCTCTCCCAGCCGCCACCGCCGCAGCACGTCGTCGCGCTCGGTCATCGGCGCGCCGCCTGTGGTCCCGTCAGCGCGCTAGACCGTCCAGGTGTTGAGCTGGAAGGCCTTGTTCCGCCACGCCGTCAGCGCCGAGTCGAGCACGTCGAGCGGGTTGAACGCCGTGACGCCCGGGATCAGGTCGTCCTCGCGGAACCCGTAGAGCGCGCCCATGGCGAAGCGGCACGCGTAGATGGTCGCGCCCTCGGCGAGCAGCGTCTTGAGCTGGTTGTTGATGGCCATGTGACCGGGGAAGGCCTCCTGGCCCACGGCGGGGTAGCCGCGCGTGCCGGACGCCATCAACACGCCGGGCCCGTAGAGCACGAGGCTGACCTTGAACCCCTTGCGGCCGAGCCGGGTGGCCGTGAGGAGGTTCACCAGACCCACCGAGCCCTCGTAGGGCACGGTGTGCATGAAGATCCAGGCCTCCTCGCCGGGCTCGGCCTTGATGTCCGGAAACACCTTCTCGGAGACGTCGTAGAGCTCCTGACCAGCCTCCGGCTTCATTCCCTCGATCTTGGCCACGCGATGCTCCTTCTGGGTGTGGGGCACGGCCGGGCCTGCGGGGGTCCGACGGGCGAAGCGCGGGCCCCCCTCCGGCACCTGGGGAGGTAGCATCCTCCCCCCCGGGGGGCCTTGGCGCAACGTCCCTAACCGTGAACTGTCTTCCCGGACTATGTACACAAGGAGATAGCCCCACGGTGTCGGAGACGGTGATTCTCGCCATCGGAGGCAACGCGCTCGCCCCCGCCGGCCTGGGCGAGTTCGCCGACCAGGAGTCGCGCGCGAGGGGCGTCGCCGAGACGGCGGTGCGGATGATCGGCGAGGGTGCCCGCCTGCTGGTGGTGCACGGCAACGGCCCCCAGGTGGGCGCGCTCGCGATGGCGCAGGAGGCGGTGAGCCGGGAGGTCCCGACGCAGCCCCTGTTCGTGCTGGGCGCGATGACGCAGGGGCAGCTCGGCTACCTGCTGGCCCAGGCGATCGGCGACTCGCTCGCCGCGCGCGGGATGCCGCGGGCGGTGGCGGCCGTGATGACCCAGGTGGTGGTGGACGTCGACGACCCGGCGTTCGCGCGGCCCACCAAGCCCATCGGCCCCTTCTTCTCGGAGGGCCGTGCGCGCCGGCTGGCGTCGGCGCGCGGCTGGTCGGTCGCCGAGGACGCGGGCCGCGGCTGGCGGCGGGTGGTGGCGTCGCCCGAGCCGGTCGAGGTGGTCGAGGCCGGCGAGATCCGGCGCCTGCTCGACGCCGGCGAGGTGGTGGTGGCCTGCGGCGGCGGCGGCGTGCCGGTGGCGCGGGTGGGCGACGACCTGGTGGGCGTGGACGCGGTCATCGACAAGGACTTCGCCGCCGCGCTCGTCGGCCGCCTGGTGGGCGCGACGTCGCTGCTGCTGCTGACCGGCGTCGAGCGCGTGTCCCTCGACTTCGGCACCCCGGACGAGCGCACCGTCGACGCGATGACGGTCGAGGAGGCGCGCGCCCACCTCGCCGACGGCCAGTTCCCGGCGGGCAGCATGGGGCCGAAGATCGAGGCGGCGGTGCAGTTCGTGGAGGGTGGCGGCACGCAGGCCGTCATCACCTCGCTGGAGGGGGCGGCCGAGGCCCTGGCGGGCCGGACGGGGACCCGGGTGACCGCGTGAGCGACCGGCCCCGATCCGTCCTCACCTGGCGCCCTCCGCCCGCGGCCGACGTGCCGGCCGCCTCGGCGCGCGCCCGCGCGCTGCTGGAGGACCCCCAGGGGTTCGGCAACTACATGACCTACCGGGACGCCTACCGCATCCTGGGCTGGGACCCGGCCGACATCTACCGCGACGGCGCCATCGCGCTCGACCGCACGGAGTGGGCCGACCTCGGCTGGATGGCCAACCACATCGGCCCGTCGCCACGCGCGCTCGAGGCGATGCGCGATGCCGTGGACGCCGAGCACGTGGGGCCGTACTCGCCCGACCTGGACGAGCCGCTGCGTGACCTGATGGCCGAGGCGCTGCTGGGGCGGCCCCGCGACGACGGCTTCGACGTCATCGGCACCGAGGGCGCCCAGGCGGGCGTGGGCTACGCGGCCCTGGCCTGCCTCGACCCGGGCGACGAGGCGATCGTCACCGACCCCGGCTACTTCCACTTCGTGCCGGCTCTGCGGCTGGCGGGCGGCGTGCCCGTGTGGGTGCGGTTGTCGGCCGGCAACGGCTGGCGGCTCGACCCCGACGAGGTGGCCGCGGCGATCACGCCCCGCACGAAGATGATCGTGGTCTGCGACCCGGTGAACCCGTTCGGCACGGTCCAGTCGCGCGACGAGCTGGCCGCGCTGCTACGGCTGTCGGCCGACCGCGGCATCGTCATCCTGGCCGACACCACCCACGCGGCCCATCGCGTGGACCCGGCGGCGCAGCACCACCCGATCGCCGCCGTCGCCGCCGACCACCCGGACGCGACGTTCCTGGTGTCGAGCGGCCTGGCCCACGGCTACGGCATGGCCGGGGCGCGCGTGGGGGCCCTGGGCGGCGACCCGGCGCTGGTGCGCGCGTGCCTGCAGGTGAAGATCGCCGCCGTGCGCCTCAACACCAACCGCGTGGCCCAGGTGGGCGCGGCGGCCGCGCTGCGCGACGAGGCGTGGACGCGCGGCGGCGAGGAGGTCATCCGGCGCAACCTGGCGGCCCTCAGGGACGTCGCGACGCCGGTGATCGACCCGCAGTACGGCTTCTCGTGCGTCGTCGACGTGTCCGCGACCGGCGCGAGCGCCCAGGAGCTGACCGTGGCCCTCTGCCGTCGCCGGGTGGCCGTGTACCCGGGCGACGGCCTGGGCGAGGTGGGCGCCACCACCACCATCCGCCTCAACCTGAGCGACCCCGACCCGTCGGCGCTGGAGCGCTTCGCCGCGGCCTACCCCGACGCGGTGGAGGAGGCGGCGAGCGGCGTCTACCGGGAGGCGGTGCGCGACCTGTTCCTGTCGTACGGCACGGAGCGCGGCCGCCGGATCGCGGCGTTGGTGGAGGCCGGGTGAGCGCCGGCCGCCCAGCCTCAGCCGAAGAGCGTGCCCTGATCGGGCGGCGGCGGGTCGGCGTCGGGCTCGCCGGGCCCGAAGGTCGCGGTCACGGGTCGCCCCCCGTCGTCGAGGACCGCCACGCCGTCGTCCCACGACACCTCGACGGCGTTCGGGTGGATGCCCGTGACGAGCTCCACCAGCACGCGGTGCTCGTCCCCCGGCGCCGGGGCGGGGGTCAGCTCGAACACGTCGCGCCGGACCTCGCCGGTCTCGGGGTCGCGGCTCTCGATGCACACGGTGCACGACACGGCCGGATGATCGCTCACGCGGCCCGCGGGGGGACAGCCCGGTGAAGCGGACGCTCGCCCTCGCCTGGTACTGCCCCTCCGAGGGGGACGGCCGCCACCTCGGCACCCGGCGCCCCGAGCAGGAGCCCACGCTCGCGCACCTCGCCGCCGTGGCGACGGCGGCCGAGCGCGCCGGCGCCACCGAGATCCTGATCCCCACCGGGACCGTCAACGACTCGTTCGCGCCCGACGCCCCGTTCATGGAGAGCTGGACCACCGCGTCGGCGCTGGCCGCGATCACGCGCCGCATCCGCCTGCTCGTGGCGGTGAACCCGGCGCCCCTGCGTCCCGAGCTGGCCGCCCACCAGGCGGAGACCCTGGAGCGCATCGCCCCCGGCCGGATCGCCATCAACCTCGTCGCCGGGGGCGGCCCGGAGACCGGCTACGGCGCGCCGGCCCTCGACCACGCCGGCCGCTACGCCCGCCTCGGGGCCCTGGCGGACGCCCTCCGGGAGCGCTTCGCCGGGCCGCTCTACCTGGGCGGCGCCAGCGACGCCGCCGTCGCCCTGGCGTGCCGGGTCGCCGACACCTACCTGATGTGGGGCGAGCCGCCGGAGGCGATCGCCGCCCGCGTCGCGGCCGTGCGCGAGGCCGCCGCGGGCCGGCCGATGCGCTTCGGCGTACGGGTCCACATCATCGCCCGCGACACCGATCGCGAGGCGCGCGAGGCGGCGGCCTCGCTAGTGTCGAGGGCGGAGGTGATGGCCGACCGGGCGTCCGAGTACGCAGCCTTCGACAGCGTCGGCCAGGCGCGCATGAACGCGATCGCCGCGGACGGCGACGGCTGGGTGGCGCCCGGCCTGTGGGCGGGCATCCGCGGCGTGCGGGGCGGCGCAGGGACGGCGCTCGTCGGGTCCCACGCCCGCGTGGCGGAGCTGCTCGGTGCGTACCGGGAGGCGGGCGTCGGCCTCGTGATCGGCTCGGGCTACCCGCACGACGCCGAGGTCGACCGGGTGGGCACCCGCGTGTGGCCGCTGCTGGCGCGGGAGCGGGTGGCGTGATCCGGGGCCTCGACCCCCGCCCGCCCGCCCGTGCCTCGGAGCTGGCCGAGCGGTTCGGCACCCCGCTCTACGCGTTCGACGGCGCCCGCATGGAGGCCGAGGCACGCGCCTTCATGGACGTGGCGGGGCCCGACGTGACCGTCGCGTACTCCGTGAAGTCGAACCCGCTGATGGGCCTCGTGGCGCGGCTGCACCGGGCGGGTTGCTGGGCCGAGGTGGCCTCCGGGTACGAGTACCGGGTGGCCCGCCGCGCCGGGGTGCCGGGCGCGCAGATCGTCTTCAACGGACCGCTGAAGACGTCGGCCGAGCTGCGCCGCGCGCTGCGCGAGGGCGCCACGGTCGTCGCCGACGGCGCCGAGCAGGTGCGCGAGATCGCCCGGCTCGCCGACCACGCGGCCCCCGGCGCCCGCATCGGCCTGCGCCTGCGCCCGCCCGACCGGGAGCGCACCGACCGCTTCGGGGTCCCCGCCCGCCTGGCGCCGGCCGCGGCGTCGGTGCTGCGCCGCGCCGGCCTGCGGCTCACCGGCCTGCACATCCACCTGGGCGCCTACCAGCTCGGGCCGCTGCCCCCCGCGGGACCGCCGATCCACGGCGTCACGGTGCAGTACCCGGTGCCGGTGTCGCGCTTCTCCGCGGCCGCCGCGCGGCTGCGCGAGACCGCCGAGCGGGTGGGTGGCGTCGAGTGGCTCGACCTGGGCGGCGGCTGGCCCGGCGCCGCGGGTCTCGAGCCCTACCTCGACGCGGTCCGCGAGGCCCTGGGCCGGGACGCGCCGCCGCTGATCCTGGAGCCCGGGCGGGCGCTGATCCGCGACGCGGGCTGGCTGCTCACCCGCGTGGTCGCGCGGCGCGGGCCCGGCGCGGTGGTGGTGGACGCCGGCATCACCCAGGTGCCGTGCGTGATGTGGAAGCGCTCTCCGGTCGAGGCCGCCGAGCCGCGCGCCGGCGACGAGCGCCCGACCGACCTGTTCGGGCCGCTGTGCCTGCAGCACGACGCGATCGCGCGCGAGGTGCCGCTGGCGCCGCTGCGGGTGGGCGACCTGGTGTGGGTGGGCCAGACGGGTGCCTACGCGATGGCGCAGGCGTCCCCGTTCATCCACCTGCGGCCGGGGGCGGTGCTGGTGGAGGGCGGCCGCGCGGCACTGCTGCGCGCCCGCGAGACCGACGACGAGGCCCTCGGCGCGCAGGCCGAGCCGCTGCTGGTGGGCCCCGAGGGAAGGGCGGTGTCCGCGTCGTGATGGAGGTCCGCGTGCGCGCCGGCCGGTGGGCCGACAGCGCCAAGATGATGGCCGCCGCCAGGGCCGCGGAGGCGGTCGACGGCGTCGACCGCGCCTTCTGCTTCATGGCCACGCCCGCCAACCGCGAGGAGGCGGGCGGCCTCGGCATGAGCGACCCCGCGATCGACGGCGCCGGGCCGGACGACCTGGTGATCGCCGTCCAGGGCGACGACGCGGAGGCGGGGGTCGCGGCCGCCGAGGACGTGCTCGACAAGGCCCCGGCGGCCGCCGGCGGCGGCCAGGCGGTGCGGGCGCCGCGCAGCGTGGCCCGCACCGAGGGCGACGTGGCCGTCATCTCCGTGCCGGGCGAGTACGCCGCCCTGGAGGCCCACAAGGCGCTCGGCGCCGGGATGGACGTGCTGCTGTTCAGCGACGGCGTGCCCATCGAGGACGAGGTGGCCCTGAAGCGCCGAGCCCACGAGCGCGGGCTGCTGGTGATGGGCCCGGGGGCCGGCACGGCGATCATCGACGGCGTGGCCCTGGGCTTCGCCAACGTCGTCGCCCCCGGGAGCGTGGGGGTGGTGGCGGCGGCGGGCACCGGCGCGCAGGAGGTCACGGTGCTCCTGGACCGGGCCGGCGCGGGCGTGAGCGCCTGCTACGGCACCGGCGGGCGCGACCTGAAGGACGAGGTGGGCGCGATCACCGCCCTCGACGCGATCGCCCGGCTGGCCGCCGACCAGGCGACCGATGTGATCCTCTGCGTCTCCAAGCCGCCCAGCCCGGACGTGGCCGAGGCGGTGCTGCGCGCCCTGGCCGGCTGCGGCACCCCCGCTGCGGCCTGCATGGTCGGCGGCGGCGTCGACCCCGTGGACGGCGTGCACCTGGCCGACACGCTGGAGGGCGCGGCCCTGGCCGCCGCTCGGCTGGCCGGCCACGACGTCCCGGCGCCGGAGGCCCCGCGCGCCGGCTGGGTCTCGGGCGGCGCGGTGCGCGGCCTGTTCTCCGGCGGCACGCTGTGCAGCGAGGCGGCGGCGATCCTGGCCGACCGGCTCGGCACGGTCCACTCCAACGCCCCCGCCGGGCGGGCCCGCCGCCTGGAGGGCGCGCCCTCCGGCCATGTCGTGCTGGACCTCGGGGAGGAGGAGTTCACCCGCGGCCGGCCCCACCCGATGATCGACCCCGCCGCCCGCGCCGAGCGCCTGGCCGAGGAGGCTGCCGACCCCGACGTGGGCGTGATCCTGCTCGACGTGGTCCTGGGCTACGCGAGCCACCCCGACCCGGCGTCGGTGCTGATCCCGCCGATCCGCGAGGCGCTGGCCGCCCGGCCGCAGCTGGCGGTCGTGGGCTACGTGCTGGGCACGGAGGCCGACCCGCAGGTGCGCAGCCGGCAGGTCGCCGCCCTGGAGGAGGCGGGCGTGCGCCTCGCGGGGACCAACGCCGCCGCCGCCCGGCTGGCCGCCGCGATCGCCGGATGACGATCCGCATCGTCACCTACTCCACCAAGCCCCGCGGCGGGGTGGTCCACGCCCTGCACCTGGCCGAGGCGCTCGCCGCCCGTGGGCGCGACGTGGAGCTGTGGGCCCTGTCGGCCGACGGCGCCCGATTCTTCCGCGAGCCGCGCGTCCCCGCCCACCTGGTGCCCGTCGACCGGCGACCGGGGGAGGACGTGGAGCCCCGGATCCTGCGCTACGCCGCCACCCTGGCCGAGGGCCTGCGCGCCGCCGGGCCGGCGGACATCCACCACGCCGAGGACTGCCTGTCGGCCCGCGCGCTGCTGGCGCTGCGGGACGAGGGCCGCGTCGAGGCGATCGTGCGGACCGTCCACCACGTGGACGACTTCGCCAGCCCGGTGCTGCAGGAGTGCCAGCGGGCGTCGATCGAGGACGTCGACCACCGCATCTGCGTGAGCCGCCACTGGGCGGACGTGTTGCGCCGCGACCACGGGGTGGATGCGGAGGTGATCCCGAACGGCGTCGATGCGGCCCGCTTCGCCGGCTGCCCGCTCGACCGCGCCGCCGCCGGCGAGCGCCTGGGCTGGGGGTCGCGGGCGGTGGTGCTCGCGATCGGCGGGATCGAGCCGCGCAAGGGCAGCCGGACGCTGCTCGAGGCGTTCGCCCGGCGCCGCGGCGACCTGGGCCCCGGCGCGCTGCTGGCGATCGCCGGCGGCGAGACCCTGTTCGACTACGCCGACTACCGCGCCGCCTGGGACGACGACGCCGCCCGCCTGGGCCTGCGCGTCGCCCGCGGACGGGACGTGGATCCCGCGGCCGACGTCCAGGTGCTCGGCCCCCTCCCCGACGACCTGATGCCGCCGCTGATGCGCGCCGCCGACGTGTTCGCGTTCCCCTCGGAGCGCGAGGGGTTCGGCCTGGTGGTGCTGGAGGCCCAGGCCGCCGGCCTGCCGGTGGTGGCGAGCGACCTGCCCGTGCTGCGCGAGTTCCTCCGGGACGGGCGCGACTGCCGGATGGTGCCGGTGGGCGACGCGGACGCCCTGGGCGCCGCCCTCGTCGAGCTGGCGACCGGGGACGGGGCGCCCCGGCTGGTCGAGGGGGGCCGCGCGACCGCCGCCCGCTTCACCTGGGAGGCGGCCGCGGCGGCGCACGAGGCGGTCTACGCGCGCGTGGGGGCGGCCGTCTGATGCCGATCGACGAATCGCACGAGTACGCGGTGTGGACGGCCGAGTGGCGCGGCGGGATGTCCGCCGACGTCTCCGGGCGGGGCCACACGGTGCGGGTGGACGAGCCGCCCGAGTTCGGCGGCGAGGACACCGGCCCCATGCCGACCGAGATGGTCGTGATCGCGCTGGCGTCGTGCATGTGCATCGCGATCGCCTGGGCGGCGCGCAAGCGCCGCGTCCCGCTGGACGACGTGAAGGTGCACGTCCGGCCGCACCGCGCGGTCGGCGAGCCCCGGCACGGCGCGTACGACCTGTGGGTGGAGTCGTCCACCCCGGCGGAGGAGCTCGACCCGGTGGTCCGGCTCGCCGCCCGCTACTGCTGGGTGACGAACACGATCAGCAACCCCCCGGAGATCCGGTACCACCTCGGTGCGCCGGAGCGGGGGGCGACGACCAACGCCGAGAGGGGAGCGTGAGGATGGGTCAGCGCATCTGCGTCATCGGGGGTGGGGCGGCCGGCATCAGCGCGGGGTCGATGGCGAAGCGCACCGACCCCGACGCGACGGTCGTCGTCTGCACGGAGTACGAGGACGTGGCCTACTCGCCGTGCGGGATCCCCTACGTGCTCGGCCGCGAGATCCCCGACTTCGAGCGCCTGTTCCTGGCCGGTCCCGAGAACTACGCCGAGGCGGGCATCGACCTGCGCACCGAGACCGTGGTGACCGAGGTCGACGTGGCGAAGCGCACGATGACGGCCAACGGCGACGTGGTCCCCTGGGACAAGCTGATCGTCTGCACCGGGTGGAACTACACGCTGCCGGACGTGCCCGGCAACGACCTGGACGGCCTCACCTACGTCAAGAACATCCGCCGCGGCATTGAGCTCAACGAGACGCTCGACGACGTGAAGAAGGCGGTGGTGCTGGAGTCCGGCCCGCTCGGGGTGGAGATGACCACCGCACTCGCCCACCGCGGCATCGAGACCCACATGGTCGACGAGAACGCGTGGCTGCTCTCCCAGATCGCCGACCCGGAGATCGCCGAGCCGGTGCAGGAGAGCCTGAAGGAGCTCGGCGCCCATCTGCACTTCGGCGTGGGGCTGAAGGCGTTCGTGGGGTCGGGCGGGAAGCTCACCGGCGTCGAGACCACCGAGGGCGTCATCGACGCCGACATCTGCGTCATCGCGACCCACAAGGAGCCCGAGACCACCATCGCCCGCGCGATGGGGCTGAAGGTGGGGTCCACGGGGGCGCTCGTGGTGAACGAGCGGATGGAGGCCTCCATCCCCGGCGTCTACGCCGCCGGCGACGTGGTCGAGGTGCCGCAGGAGCTGACCGGCATCGCCGTCCAGGGCCTCACCGGCTCCCACGCCATGCAGCAGGGTCGCGTGGCGGGCGCGAACGCCGGCGGGGGGAACCGCCGCTACGACCCGGTGAACATCCCGTGGGGGATGGTCGGCGGGCAGATCCAGATCGGCGGGGCCAGCCTCGGCGAGCACCTGGCCCAGTCGCTCGGCATCCCCTACGTCGTGGGGGCGGCCAACGGCATCAGCCGCGCCCGCTACTTCCCGGGCGTCCAGCAGGTGCGGGTGAAGCTGCTGGCCGAGCCGGGCACCGGCAGGCTCATCGGCGGCCAGTTCGTGGGCGGCGAGGGCATCAAGGAGCGCGCCGACTTCCTGGCGTTCGCGCTGAAGCGGGGCGCCACCCTCGAGGACCTGGCGTGGATGGAGAACGTGTACAGCCCGCCGATCGGCGCGCTGTACGAGCCGCTGTCGGTGGCGGCCCAGAACGGGATGGCGCAGCTGTGAGCGCGCACGAGCCGCCGGAGCACCTGAAGGAGTACTTCGGCCACGACAAGGTGGCGCACCGCGGCCGCGGCGGCATGCCCGCGGCGCCACCCGCGCCGCCCGGCTCGACCGCCCGCAAGGCGGGCGAGAACGCGGTCGCCGACGGCCTCGCGAAGGCCGGCACCCCGGGCCTGCGGCCCGGGGCGAAGCCGGCGAAGGTGCCGCCGAAGCCGGCGCTGCCGCGGCGGATGCGCGCGGAGGGCGAGCGGGCCCTCTTCGAGCAGTCGATGCGCAGGCTCGGGCCGGTCGCGAAGGCGCCGCCGCCCCACGCCGAGGCGGGCGCGTTCTGGCGGATGGCGTTCGCCCCCGTCTACGGGCGCATCCCGTGGGAGCTGAAGAAGCGGATGGTCACGATGACGTCGGGGGTGAAGGGCTGGCGGACGAAGCGGTGAACGCCTCGGCCGGCAGGCCGGGGCCGCAGAGGCCCGTGTCCACCACGTAGGAGGCTCCGTCCGCCTCGTCGCGAAGGTGCACGACGTGGCACGGCAGGCCGATCTCCGAGCGCAGCGAGTACCCCTCGACCACGAACGTGGTGGCGTCGGCGGTGCGGTGGCGCGTGAGCCGGCACGCGCCACCGCCCAGGTCCTCGCGGCGCTGGACCACGAACGGGCCGTGGGGCACGAGCTGGCGCACCCGGTCGCCGACGTCCGGGTGGATCCACTCGCCGTATCCCGCGGGGCCGGCGACCTGCGGAGGTTCACGGGACATCGGGCAGCAGGCTAACGTCCCCCGGGCGCCGTGCCGACCTCCCACGCGATGACCCGCCGCATCCTCCCGCCGGCCCTCCTCGCCGCCGCCGCGCTCGCCGGCGCCGGCGCGAGCGCCTCCGCCCAGCAGGCGCCCCCGCCGCCGGCCACGACCCCGACGGCGCCCACCGCCCCGGCCGCCCCGGCGTCGTTCACGTTCGTGGGCCGCGGCTTCGGCCACGGCATCGGCATGTCCCAGTACGGTGCCCGCGGCCGGGCGCTGGCCGGCTGGAACGCCCGCCGGATCCTGCGCGCCTACTTCACGGGCGTCAGGTTCGGGACGGCGAAGCGCCGCTCCGTGCGGGTGCTGCTGTCGTCCGGGCTCCAGGAGGCGCGGTTCTGGAGCCCGCGGCGCTGGCGGCTGCTCGGGTCGCGGGCCGGCGGGCGCAACGTCACGCCGCTGCGCGCCGGCGCTACCTACATGCTCCAGGCGCGCGCCGACGGCACCCTGGCCCTGAAGCGCGGCCGGTCGGTGGTCGCGGTGGTCGCCGGGCCGGTGCGGTTCCAGTCGCGGGCGAAGGGCGGCTGGGTCGCGTGGGGCCCGAGCCGGCCCGAGCCGGCCCGCCGGTACCGCGGCGGCATCCGCGCGCTGCCCTCCGGGGGCCGCTTCGACCTGGTCAACGTGGTGGGCATGGAGGACTACCTGCGCGGCGTCGTCCCGCGCGAGATGCCCGCCGCCTGGGGTGACGACGCCCCTGCCGCCCTCGCCGCCCAGGCGATCGCGGCGCGCAGCTACGCCCTCTCCACCATGAAGCCCACCGGCGCCTACGACGTGTGGGACGACCAGCGCAGCCAGGTGTACGGCGGGGTGAGCGGCGAGGACCGGCGCACGGACCGCGCCGTGCGGCGGACCCGGGGCACGGTGCTGACATACGATGGCGACGTCATCACCGCATACTTCTTCTCCACCTCGGGCGGGCGCACGGAGGACGTGCAGAACGTCTTCTCAGGGAGCGGAGCGCGGCCCTACCTGAGGAGCGTCCCCGATCCCTTCGACAAGGGCAGCCCGTACCACGTCTGGGCCGACCCGCCCACGTTCGGCGCGCGGCGGCTCGGCGATCTGTTGGGCCTCGGGGCGCCGGTGACGGCGGTCGACGTGGTGCGCCGCGGCGTCTCCCCCCGGGTCGTGCGGGCGGAGGTCACCACCGCGAACGGGCGCACGACGACGCTCAGCGGGTGGACGATGCGGATCAGGCTGGGCCTGCGGGACACGTGGTTCAGCGTCCGCCCGAACGCCGCCGGGACGGCGCGCCGGTGAGGCGCCTCACCGCCCTCGCCGCGGTCGCGGCGGGAGCGGCCGCCGCGGGCCTGGCGACCGGCACCGCCGCCGCCGCCGACCCCATCCTGCCCCTGTCCCAGGTGCAGCCGGGGATGGTCGGCCAGGCGCGCACCGTGGTGCGCGGGACCGACATCGTGACGTTCCCGGTCACGGTCCTGGACGTGCAGCAGTCGTCCGACGCCCCCGGCGGGGCGCTGATCCTGGTGCGCGCCGAGGGGCCGCTGATCGAGCAGACCGGCGGGGTCGCCGAGGGGATGAGCGGCAGCCCCGTGTACGTGACGGGCGCCGACGGCGTGGCCCGCGTGATCGGCGCGGTGGCGTACGGCAGCGGCGACCAGGCCAACGTCATCGTGGGCGTGACCCCGATCGAGCAGATGATCGACTCGTCGGCCGGGCAGCGCGCCAACGCGCACGTCCCGTCCGGCGGCCCGGCGCGGCCCCTGCGGCTCGTGCGCGACCGGGCGGCCGCCCGGGCGGCGGAGCGCCGCGCACCCGGCCGCCGGGCCCTCTACCCGCTCGAGCGCTGGACGGTGGCGGGCGCGTCGCGGCCGCTGGTGGGCCCGCTATCGGCCGAGCTGGCCCGCTCCGGCGTGCGCCTCACGTCGATCGGCCCGCGGACCATCCGCCCGGCGGTGCCGCTGGTGCCGGGCGCGTCGGTCACGGCGCTGCTGTCGGGCGGCGACCTGGTGCTCGGCGCGGTGGGCACCGTGACCT
>DASSBX010000093.1:0-2598 GCA_035698305.1 Miltoncostaeaceae bacterium
CAGTCGCGGTCCCTTGTAGAAGCTGCGCGGCATCCCCACCGACGATGCCGTGAGGAGGGTGACCGAAGAAGACCGGACCAGCACGACGAACGGCCACCCCTGTGCCGGTGGGGGTGCGAATGATCGCGGGTGTCGGTTCAATTGAACGTCGAGCACCCGCCGGCCCCCGCCCGGTCCCCGCGGCCCTCCGGCGGCTGATCGTCCCCCGCGACGGGGGGCGCGGGGCGCGGCTACCCCGGAGCCGTCTTCCTCGATCGGGGGTGGGCACGGTGGAAGTCCTCCCGCAGGTGCGCCGCGGTGACGTGGGTGTAGACCTCCGTCGTCACCGGGGAGGCGTGGCCGAGGTGGGCCTGGACGTAGCGGATGTCCACGCCCGACTGGATCAGGTGGGTGCCGCAGGAGTGGCGGAGGGCGTGGGGGAAGACCCTCGCCCCGTCGCCGCGGAGGCCCGCGCGGTCGGCGACGGTCGTCACGATCCTCCACACCGCCGCCCGCCCCAGCCGCCGGCCCCGGCCGCTCAGGAACACCGCGTCCGCGTCGCGGTGACGGGCCTGGTCGGCGCGGGGGCTCCGGTCGCGCGCCCGCAGCTCCGGCCGGCCGACGCGCAGATAGCCGGTCAGCGCGACGAGGGCGCCCCGGGGCACGGCGACCGCCCTGCGCCGGTCCCCCTTCCCCCGCACCATCAGGAACGGGTCCTCCGGATCGTCCAGGTGGCACGCCGAGAGGTCGAGGCCCGCCGCCTCGCTCGCCCGCAGGCCGCAGCCGTACAGCACCTCGATCAGCGCGACGTCCCGCGCGCCCGGCGGGCCGGGAGCGGCCGCCGCCTCGCACATCCGCCGCACCTCCGCGGGGGTCAACGCCACGACCTCCCGCCCGATGCGGTCCTGCCCGCCCTCCCCCGCCGCCGCGGGTGGCCGCAGGTCGCGCACCGGGTTCTCCAGCGCCAGCGAGCGGCTCCACCAGCGACAGAACGCCCGCGCCGCCGCCACCCGCCGCCGCCGCGTCGACAGGCGCCCCGGCAGCCCGTCGCGCCACCGCTGCCACCAGTCGAGCGGCAGCCCGCTCAGCTGGACGGCGGCCGCCCGCGCCCCGGGGTCGTCCTCCACCCCGAACCCCGGCGCGTCCGCGGGGGCGGGCGGCACCCCGAGCGCGTCGGCGAGCGCGGCGAGGTCCCGGGCGTACGCCGACCGGGTGTTCCGGTTCTCCCGCGTCGCGAGGAACGCCCCCGCCAGCCGGCCGAACCCGTCGGGATCCACGAGCGCCGTCATCCTCGCGGGTGCCCCTGGCGCAGCAGCGCCTGCATCGTCCGCGTCGTGACGCCGGTGTAGCGCTGGGTCGTGGCCAGGCTCGCGTGACCCAGCACCTCCTGGACCACCCGCAGGTGGGCGCCGCCCTCGCCGCCCGGCCCCTCCAGCAGGTGGGTGCCCGCCGCGTGGCGCAGCAGGTGCGGTCCGCCCGCCCGGCCCGCCGCCCGAAGCTCCCGCGCGACGACCCGGTACACCGTCGAGCCGTCCAGGGCCCGGCCGCCGCGCGACACGAACACCGGCGCCCGCACCGCCGCCACCGGGACCTGCCCCGACACCAGCCGGGGCCGGCCCTCGCGCAGCCACGCCTGCAGCGCCGCCACCGCCGGCTCGGTGAGCGGCACCGTCCGCGCGGCGCCCCCCTTGCCGACCACCCGGACGGACTCGTGCTCGAAGTCGAGGCCGGCCAGCACCAGGTCGCACGCCTCCTGGCGGCGCAGGCCCGACCCGTACAGCACCTCCATCAGCGCCCGGTCGCGCAGCGCCAGCGCCCGCGCCACCGGGGTCGCCGCGGCATCCGCGCCGACGCGGTCGACGAGCGCCGCCGCGTCGGCCTGCGACAGCCGCGGCACCGGCGGCGGCGCCGGTCGCGGCCGGGCGACCAGGTCGGCGGGCGACCGTCCCGGGGGGTGGAGCGGCCCCAGCCACTCCCGCGCCGAGGTCACCGCGCGCGCGCGCGTCGCCGCCGACCAGCCGAGCCCGCGGAACGCCGCCTCCAGCGCCGACGGGCCCACCGCCTCCGGCCCGGCCACCCCGTGCTCCTCCAGCCACGCCGCGAGCCGCCGGGCGTCGGCCAGGTACGTTGCCTGCGTCCGCGGTGACAGGCGGCGGCCCCGGCCGCCCTGCGAGGCGAGCCGGCGCTCGAGGTCCTGCAGGCTCGCTTCCCAGGTCGTCGGCACGGTCAGTCCCCGTTCGGCGTCCCCCGCAGCTCCACCTGCCCGACGCCCGCCGAGTAGCCGCCCTCGCCGTCGTCGACGAGCGACGTGATCCACAGGACGTACGCCTCGGCGGGGGGGCCCGGCGTCAACGGCACCACCTGGTTCGCGCCGGAGAACCTGCCCTCCGCGAGCTGGCGCCGGCGCCCCTCCTCCAGCGGCCCCAGCACCTCGAACCCGGCGCCCGGCGTCGGCGAGGAGACGACCATCTCGGTGGCGACCGCCGGGGCGGTGAGGCGCAGGATCAGCCCGACGCCCGTCTTGCCGGTGCCGCCGAACGCGGGGTCGCCGAAGTAGCGCTCGGTGTACCAGGCGGTGTCCGGGTTCGGCTGGCCGGTGGTCGGGTCGACGTCATACGC
>DASSBX010000094.1:0-4442 GCA_035698305.1 Miltoncostaeaceae bacterium
GACCGCCGCGTCCGTGAAGCGGGCGGCCATCTGGCACGCGCCGACCGAGGCGTGGCGGATCACGAGCACGTCCGGCGCGTAGGAGTTGAGCGTGATGACCGTGTCCTTCAGGGTCTCACCCTTCTCCACGCTCGAGCCGGAGCCCTTGACGTTGACCACGTCCGCCGACAGGCGCTTGCCGGCGAGCTCGAACGAGGTCGAGGTGCGCGTCGAGGCCTCGAAGAACATGTTGATGATCGTGCGGCCCCGGAGGGTCGGCACCTTCTTGATGTCGCGCTGCATCACCTCGGCGAAGCGGTTGCCGACGCGCAGGATGCGGGCGACCTCCGCGCGGTCGAGGTCGTCGATGGTCAGCAGGGACCGGCGACTCACGGTGTTCTCCTCTCGGGCTCCAGCACCACCTCGTCGGCGCCGTCCACCTCGGTCAGGTGGACCCCGACGAACTCGTTGCGGGCGGTGGGCAGGTTCTTGCCGACGTAATCCGGCCGGATCGGCAGCTCGCGGTGGCCCCGGTCGACCAGGACGGCGAGCTGCACCAGCGGCGGCCGGCCGTAGTCGAAGACCGCGTCGATGGCGGCCCGGATCGTCCGTCCCGTGAACAGGACGTCGTCCACCAGGACGACGGCCCGGTCGGAGACGTCGAAGTCGAGGACGGTGTCGCCCACCACCGGGAGGGCGCCGCGCCGGGCGTCGAGCCCGACGTCGTCGCGGTAGAGCGCGATGTCCACGGTGCCGATCGCGGGTCGGGCGCCCGCGAACTCCCCGATCAGCTCGGCGAGCCGGCCGGCGAGGGGCACGCCGCGCGTGTGGATCCCGACCAGGGCGAGCCGGGACGGGTCGGGGTGCCGCTCCACGATCTCGTGGGCGATCCGCGCGATCGTCCGGCGCACCTGGTCGGCGTCGACCAGGACCTTCGTCGCCACGGGGGCTAGGTGCGCTGCGGCTGTGCGGGGACGGCCGCCGGCGGACCGGCGCAGGGCGCATGGTGCATCGTCACTCCTTCTCGGCCTCGCGGGACCGGGTTAAAGGGTCGTGCCAGGAGGGACGGTAGCAGGCGGCTCCGACGTCACGTCAGGGCTCCCCCTGCGGTCGCCGCGGTGCACGATCGGGGCTCCCCGCTCCGGGAACGGCACCTCGACCTGGTCGAAGTCCCTGGGGACCGCCACGTTGGGGAACACGGCCTCCGCCTCGGCGCGGACGTCCCGCGGCATGACGCGGCTGGACAGGTGCGTCAGGGCCAGCAGCCCCACGCCCGCCTCGGCGGCGATGGCGGCCGCCTCGCGGGCGGTGCTGTGCCGTGTCTCCCGGGCGCGGTCGCGCTCCTCGTCGAGGAAGGTGGCCTCGTGGACGAGCACGTCGGCGCCGCGGGCGGCCTCGAGCGTCCCGTCGCACGGCTCGGTGTCGCCGGTGATGACGACGGTGCGCCCACGGCGGGCCTCGCCGAGCACGTCGCCGGGCCGGACGGTCCGGCCGGCGGCGGTCACCACCTGCCCGCCGCGCTGGAGCACCCCGAAGTCGGGCCCCGGCGTCACGCCGAGGGCGCGGGCGGCGTCGACGTCGAACGCCCCGGGGCGGTCGTCCTCCACCAGGGCGTAACCCACCGACGGGATGGAGTGTCGGGTGGGGAAGGCGCGCACCGCGAACCCGTCGCCGCGCCACGCGGCCGACACCTCACGCTCGTCCACCTCCTGGATCTCCAGGACGAACGGCGTGCGGCCCACGAGTGGGCGGAGCGTCTCCATCAGGCGCGACAGTCCGCGGGGCCCCACCAGGCGCAGGGGGCGCTCGCGGGCCCGCAGGCCGAACGTCTTGAGCATCCCCGGCAGGCCCAGGATGTGGTCGCCGTGCATGTGGGTGATGAGCACGACGTCCAGGTCCACGAGCCCCAGGCCGGAGCGCAGCAGCTGGCGCTGGGTGCCCTCGCCGCAGTCGACGAGCCAGCGCTCCCCGCCGCGGGCGACGAGGGTGGCGGCGGTCCCCCGGGCGGCGGTCGGGACGGACGCGGCGGTGCCGATGAAGGTGACGTACAGGTCCACGCGGCGATCCTAGCCGCGGCCGGGGCTCCGGCCGTCCAGGACGCGCCCGTCGGGGGGCAGCTCCAGGCGGGAGTCCTCCAGGTCCAGCTCGCGTTCGACGCGGTGCATCACGTCGTTGGAGATCGTGCCGCGGTTGCGCAGGTCCACGAGCACGCGGCGCTGCGCGGTGATCGCCTCGCGGGCGGCCCGCTGGTAGCCCTGCGACTGGTCCTCCAGGCCGTCCTCGTCCTCGATCTTCCCGGCCTGGGCGGCGAAGCGGCGCTTGCGGTACCGGTACTGGCCGCGCATGCGCTCGAGGGTCTCGGGGCGCACCCACGGCTCGCCCTCCAGCTCGTCGAGCCGGTCGAGGGCGGCGGCGGCGATCGTGATCCGCGTCTTCAGCTCCTCGCGGCGCTCCTCCTCCCCGTCGTCGTGGACGCCGAGCACCCGGATGACCCAGGGCAGCGTGAGCCCCTGGAACACGAGCGTGGCGAGGATCACGCAGAACGTCATCCAGAGGATCAGGTCCCTGCCGGGGAACGGGTCGCCGGCGTCGGTCGAGATCGGCACCGCCAGCGCGGCGGCGAGCGACACCGCCCCGCGCATGCCCGCCCATGCGCTCACGAACCGCAGCCGCCAGCTGGCGCGCCGCAGCAGCTGGCCGGGGCGGCGGTCGAGCGACCGGACCACCACCGTCGAGCCGAAGATCCAGGCGAACCGCACCGCGATGACGGTGCCGCTGACGAGGGCCCCGTCGATGACGAGCTCGGAGGTGGGCCGGCCGCTGAGGGCGTCCAGGATCTGGGGGAGTTGCAGGCCGATGAGCACGAACAGCGTGCCGTTGAGCAGGAACTGGGTGATCGTCCAGAACGAGAAGCCCTGCAGGCGGGCCTCGGACGACGCGATCTGGGGGGCGCGCCACCCCAGGTAGACGCCGGCCGTGACGGCGGCGAGCACGCCGGAGGCGCCGATCGCCTCGGCGGGGAAGAACGCGGCGTAGCCGGTGAAGATGGAGATGGTGATCTCGGTGGGGACGTCCTCGACCCGCCGTCGCACCTCGGCGATCACCCATCCCACGGCGAGCCCCACGACGATGCCGCCGACGGGGGCCAGCAGCATCCCGAGCCCCGCGTCCCACACCGAGAAGCTCCCGCCGACGGCGGCGCCGACGGCCGTGCGGTAGAGCACCAGGGCGGTGGCGTCGTTCACGAGGCCCTCGCCCTCGAGCACGGTGACCAGCCGGCGCGGCGCGCCGAGCCGCCGCATGATCTGGGTGGCGGCGAGCGGATCGGTGGGCGACACGATCGCCCCGAGGGTGAACGCCGCCGCCCAGGGCAGGCCGACCAGCTCGTGGGCGGCCACGGCGACCGCGACGGCGGTGGCACCGACGAGCCCGATCGCCATGAGCGAGATCACCCGTGCGTTCCGGCGCACGTCCCGCAGGGAGGTGAAGAACGCGCCGACGTAGAGGAGCGGCGGCAGGAACACGACCAGGACGATGTCCGGGTCGAGCGTCACATCGGGCGCGCCGGGGGTGAGCCCGAGGGCGAGGCCGCCGAGCACCATCAGGATCGGGTACGGGATCCGGACGAACTGCGCCACGACGCTCAGCGCGGCCACTGCCACGAGCAGGGCGAGGACGACGGGCTCGACGTGCTCCACGGGCGGCTACCCCACGAGGTCCGCCGGCAACGGGCCCACGGGGTCGTCGACCGCGTGGAACGTCACCTGCGGCGGCCCGCCCGGGGAGACGGTGATCTCGGCCATGGTGTGCCGGGGCGCCCGCCGCCGCTCGGTGGGGCTCCCGGGGTTGAGGATCATGAACCCGTCGTCGGCGACGTCGTAGAGCGGGATGTGCGAGTGCCCGAAGATCACGAGGTCGACGGCCGGGAAGCGCCGGCGAAGGCGCCCGATGCGCCCGGCAGCCTGTCCCCCGTCGTGGACCACCCCGATCCGGAGGCCGGCGATCTCGGCCTCGGCGGTGCGGGGGAGCGCCTGCCGCACCGCCGGCTCCTCCACGTTCCCCTGGACGGTGACGAGCGGCGGACCGATCCCCCGGACCATCCGCACCGTCCGCATGTCCGACCAGTCCCCGGCGTGGACGATCAGGTCGGCCGCCCGGAGCCGCTCGACCACCACGGCGGGGAGCGTCGGCCCCCGCCGGGGGAGGTGCGTGTCGGAGATCACGGCGATGGTGGCGGAGGGCTCGCCCACGCCCGGAACCTACTCCCGGCGGTTCGCGGCGCCTCAGTCGCCGGAGGGCGCCGTCACCTCGGGAGCCGGCTCGCCGTCGGCGGGCCCCGGCTCGGCCGCCGGCACGGCCTCCGCCGGGATGGGGTCGGGCTCCTCGACGGCCGGCGCCGGCTCTTCGGCAGGGGGCGCGGTGAGGGGCGAGTCGGGCTGGGGCGCGGCGCCCGCGGCGGGGGC
>DASSBX010000095.1:0-2571 GCA_035698305.1 Miltoncostaeaceae bacterium
TTGGCGCCCGGCGCTACCGCGACCTCGACGACCTCATCGCCGAGGCCCGAGGCAACCTCGAGTGCCCCGAGCGTGCCCCGAGCAACGGCTGACGCCACGATCCCCCTGCAAACAGCGGGGATCGCGCGCTACTTGATGAAGAGCATCTCCGAGTACTTCGGCAGCGGCCACAGGTCGTCGGCCACCACGCGCTCCAGCGCGTCGCCCGCCGCCCGCACCGCGTTCATGGCGGGGAGCACCGTGTCGCGCATGTAGGCGGCCTCCTTCACCGTGTCCGTCGGGTGGTTCTCGTTGAGGTTCGCCTTCTGCAGGGCCTTCCAGGCCTTCGTGAAGGTGGTGATGAGGGCGGTGACCTCCTTCGCGAGGGCGCTCAGGCCCGCCTCGTTCAGGATCGCCAGGTGGCGGGCGGCCGCCGGCAGGATCATCGTCGCGGCGATGTCCGCGGCCGTCTCGGCCTCGGTGTTCACCGTGATGATGTACTGCTCGAGCATCACCTCGTAGCGCGAGTGCAGCTCGCGCTCCGACAGCACGCCGTAGTTGCTGAACGCGGCGACGGTCTCGTCGGAGATCAGCGACGGCAGGGCGTCCGGCGTGGTGGGGAGGTTCGCCAGGCCGCGCTTCTCGGCCTCGGCGTGCCACTCCTCCGCGTAGTTGTCGCCGCCGAAGACGATCCGGCGATTGGAGGTGTAGGCGCCGGCGATGACGGAGGTCAGCGCCGTCTCCAGGCCCTTCGCGGACTTCCGCTTGGCCCCGCCGCGCATCGCCCCCTCCAGGTCCTCGCACAGCGCGTCGATCGCCTCTGCGACGATGGTGTTGAGGACGGTGTTCGGGAGGCTCGGCGACTGGCTGGAGCCGAGGGCCCGGAACTCGAACTTGTTGCCGGTGAAGGCGAACGGGCTCGTGCGGTTGCGGTCGCCGCTGTCCTTCGGCAGGCCCGGGAGCACCGGGGTGCCCAGGTGCATCAGCTCGCGCGCCGCGCTCGCTGCGGGCTCGCCGCTGGCGATCGCCTCGAAGACGCCCTCCAGCTCGGAGCCGAGGAACACGGAGATGATCGCCGGCGGCGCCTCGTTCGCGCCGAGGCGGTGGTCCTGGCCGGCGCCCGCGATCGACGCCCGCAGCAGCTTCTGGTGCTTGTTGACCGCCGCGATCACCGCCGTCGCGAAGAACAGGAACTGCAGGTTCTCGCTGGGGGTGTCGCCCGGCTCGAGCAGGTTGCTCCCCGCGTCCGTGCCCATCGACCAGTTGTTGTGCTTGCCCGAGCCGTTGACGCCGGCGAACGGCTTCTCGTGCAGGAGGCAGACGAGGTTGTAGCGGCGGGCCACGTTCTTCATCACCTGCATGCACAGGTGCTGGTGGTCGGTGCCGACGTTGGAGCTCTCGAAGATCGGGGCGACCTCGTACTGGCCCGGCGCCACCTCGTTGTGGCGGGTCTTGATCGGCACCCCGAGCTTCGCCAGCTCGGCCTCGATCTCGAGCATGTAGGCGAGCACCCGCTCCGGGATGGAGCCGAAGTAGTGATCGTCCAGCTCGTGGCCCTTGGGCGGCTTCGCCCCGAAGAGCGTCCGGCCCGTGCTCACCAGGTCGGGCCGGGCGTAGAAGAAGTTCTGGTCGATCAGGAAGTACTCCTGCTCGGGCCCGATCGTGGTGAACACCCGGGTGGTCTCGCCGTCGCCCAGGAGCCTCAGCGCGCGCAGCGCCGCCTTGTTCAGGGCCTCCATCGACCGCAGCAGCGGGATCTTGGTGTCGAGGGCCTCGCCCGTCCACGACGCGAACGCCGTGGGGATGCAGAGGTACGCGCCGTTCGGGTTCTCGATGATGAACGCGGGGCTCGTCGGGTCCCACGCGGTGTAGCCGCGGGCCTCGAACGTGGCGCGGATCCCGCCCGTGGGGAAGCTCGAGGCGTCCGGCTCGCCCTTGATGAGCTCCTTGCCGGTGAACTGGGCCAGGGCCGTGCCGTCGCCGACCGGCGCGAAGAACGAGTCGTGCTTCTCCGCCGTGGATCCGGTGAGGGGCTGGAACCAGTGGGTGAAGTGCGTCGCGCCCTTCTCCAGCGCCCAGTCCTTCATCGCCAGGGCGACCGTGTCGGCCAGGTCCGCCTCGAGCGGCTCGCCGCGGTCGATGGTGGCCTGCAGCTGGCGGTACACCTGCCTCGGCAGGCGCTTGCGCTGCTCGTCGGGGCCGAAGACGTTGGAACCGAAGATCTCGGCGCCCCGGAGGGTCAGGTCGCCTTTCGGGAGCGAGCCGTTCGAGCTCCACCGGGCGGCGACCACATTGTTCTCTCGGACTGGCATGACGCGGAAGGTCCCCCTTGTCTGGCGCCTCTGACGGCGTCCGATGATACGGCGGCCCCCCTCCCGGGCGCTTTGTGACCCCGGGCCAAACGGCGCCCCCGATGTTTCGCCACGTGGACAAACCGCGGCGGCGCGCGGGACCGGCTCCTTGAAAGACGCGGTCGTGCGCCCCATTGTGGGGCTCCGTGACGACGAAGGCGCGAACGGCGGCCGCCCCGGCGGGGCGTGCGCTCATCTCCGACCTGGCGCGGATCCCCGCGATGGAGGGCGCGCGCCTCAT
>DASSBX010000096.1:0-2010 GCA_035698305.1 Miltoncostaeaceae bacterium
CTCCACGTCGATCACCTCGTCCCAGCGGCCGCGGACGTGGAATCCGAGGTCGATCCCGCCGTCCGGCCCCCGCGACGCGGAGTACTCCATCTTGTTGCGGTAGCCGAAGCGCTCCACCGCGGGGTCGGGCTCGCGGACGTCGATGCCCTCCAGGTGGCCGATCCGCGCGAGGTGCTCGGCCACCTGGTCGCGCTTGGCGGCCAGGGCGCGCTCGTACGCGACGTGCTGGAGGCGGCACCCGCCGCAGCGCGGCACGTAGGGGCACGGCACCTCCACCCGGGAGGGCCCCGCGGAGAGGACGTCCTCCAGATCGGCCTCGGCGAACCGGCGCCGCGCCTTGCGGATCCGCACCCGGGCCCGGTCGCCGGGCGCGGTGTCGCGGGCGAAGACCACGAAGCCGTCGTGGCGCGCGACGCCGGCGCCGCCGAACGCGAGGTCCTGGACGTCCACCTCGAGGACGTCGTCGCGCCGGGGCCTGGGCGGGCGGGTCGTGCTCATGGCCCTAGTATCGCGACGTGGACCTGGACGAGTACCGCTCCGAGGCCGAGGAGCACCTGCGCAGCCCCGGACCGGCCGCCGACGCCCGCCACGCCGGCCTGTTCACGGCGGAGCGGGTGACCGACCTCACCGCGCTCGCCGCGTCCGGCGGCACGCGGATGCGGAACCTGGCCCGCTATGCCGCCGAGGGTCACCTGCGGCTGGCGAGCGCCACCGAGGTGGAGCGGATCGCGCAGGAGCTGCGGGCGCCGATGCCGGGCAACCTGACCCTGCTCGAGGTCGACGGCGCGCGGGCCGCCGAGCGCTCGGCCGACCGTCGCCGCGAGCTGCAGGCCGAGCGGCTGCGGGCGATCGGCGCGCGGCTGCCGTCGGCGGTGTCCGACGCGGAGGCGCACCGCACGCTCGCCGCCCACGAGCTGGGCGCGGCGACGCCGGCCGACCTGATCGCCCGCGCCGCCGGCCTCGACCTGCGCGCCGCGGCGGCGCTCGGCGCCGCGACCCTGGACGCGGGCGACGACGCCGTCGGGCGCCGTGTGGGCGAGCGCGACGCGGCCGACCTGCCCCGGCTGCTGCGCGCGCCCGAGCTGGACGACGCCCTGCCCGCGGCGGGCGCGGGCGGGGCGCTCGAGCGCACGTGCGAGCTGCTCGGGCTCGCGGCGCCCGCGGTCGCCCCGGGCGTGACGGGGCTGGCCGGGTACGCGGAGGCGCTGCGCCTCGGCGGGCTGGCCCTGGCGGCGGCGGGGACGGCGGCGCGGCTGCCGGTGGAGGCCCGCCGTCTCGGCGACCCGGCGCTCGCCCACGCGACGGCGTTCCTGCTGGAGGGGCTGCTCGCGGAGCCCGCCTGGATCGTGCGGGTGCTCGACGCGGCCGACGCCGGACGGGTCGCCGGGCCCGCGGGGACGCTCCGGCTTCTGGCGACCCGGGCGGCGGCGGCGCGCGCGGCGGCCCTCGCGGGCGGCTCCCGCGAGGACCTGATGTCGCGCGCCCTGGGCCTCGCCTGGCCGGGCGAGCTCACGCTGCTCGACGGCCTGGCGGGCGTCGCCGCCGCCGACGCGATCCGGGCCCGCGCCCTGGCCGCGCTGCTGCGGCGCCACCTGCGCGAGACGTCGGGGGACCGCTGGTTCGCCGACCCCCGGGCGGGGGCGCTGCTGCAGGAGCTGTGGCTTGAGGGGGGCGACCTCACGCCGGAGGACGTCGCGCGGGACCTCGGCGCCGACGGCCTCGACCCGTCGGCGCTCGTCGCCGAGGCGGTCTGACCGCGCTCGGGCTGCGCGGCACCGTCCTGCGCGGCCGGTCGCTTCGGGCGGGCACGGTCGGGGTGCGCGACGGGGTCGTCGCCGACGTCCCGCCGCGCGCGATCCGCGACCTCCCCGCGGGGTGGATCGTGGCCCCCGGGTTCGTGGACGTGCAGGTCAACGGGTTCGCCGGCGCGGAGGTGGGCGCCGATCCGGACGCCCTCGCGGCCGTCGCGGCCGCCCTCCCCCGGGCCGGCGTCACGGCCTTCTGCCCCAC
>DASSBX010000097.1:0-6756 GCA_035698305.1 Miltoncostaeaceae bacterium
CTCCACTGGTTCCCGCTGTCCATCTGGACGCCGGAGCTGGTGCCGCAGGCCGCGTCCGGCCAGGCGAGCCCGCACGTGTGGTTCGATCCGGTGCCGGTGGTGGCCGCCGCGGCCGGCGCCACCCGCGACGCCCGGCTCGGCATCGGCGTGACCGACATGGTGCGCCGCCACCCCGCCTCCATCGCGCAGACCGCTCTGACGCTCGACCACGTGACCGGGGGGCGCTTCATGCTGGGCGTCGGGACGGGCGAGGCCCTCAACCTCACGCCGTTCGGCCTGCGCAACGAGCGGCCCCTGTCGCGGCTGGACGAGGGCCTGCACATCCTGCGCCTGCTGATGGCCGGGACGGGGGAGATCGACTTCGCCGGCGACCACTTCCGCCTGGAGGGGGCGTCCATGGGGCTGGGGCCCTTCGGGGAGGCACCGCCGCCGCTGTGGGTCGCGGCCCACCGGCCGCGCGGCCTGGAGCTGGTGGGGCGCCGCGCCGACGGATGGTTGCCCTTCGCGACCGATCCGCAGGCGTACGCCGCGATGCTCGCCGCGGTCCGCGCCGCGACCGCCGCGGCGGGGCGCGCCGAGGACGCCGTGGTGCCGGGGCTCTACGCCCGCGTGGTGATCGCCGAGACGCGGGAGGCCGCCCTCCAGGCGATCGACGGGTCGCTGCTGATGCGCTTCATCGCCCTCACGCGCCCGTCGGAGGCCTACGAGGCCCACGGCGCCGAGCACCCGCTGGGCGCCGGCGAGTTCGGGCTCACCACCTTCCTGCCGACCCGCCTCAACCGCGAGGCGGCGCTCGCCCTGGCCGAGGCGGTACCGCAGGAGGTGCTGCGGGAGACGGTGATCCACGGCACCCCCGACGACGTGGCCGCGCAGCTCGCGGCGTTCGTCGCCGCCGGGGCCGACCACGTGCAGCTCACCAACATGACGCCGCTCGCGCAGCCCGCCCTGGCGGCCGCGAGCGAGGCGCTGCTGGCCGACGCCGTGGTGGCGCTGCGGACCGGGAGCGCGTCGCCGGCGTGAGGGGCCGCCGGGCCGCCGCCGCCGCGATCGGGGCCGCGATGGGGGCCGCCGCCGTCGCGATGGCCCTCGCCCCCGCGGCGAACGGCGCGTCGCGCACCGTCACCCTCGAGGGGTGGTGGCCGCGGGAGATGGCGTTCAGCGGCCGGGCCCTCGTGTGGTCCGAGACGGCGCCCGTGCGCATCGACCCCCGCCGGTTCCCCGGCGCCCCGCCCGGCGTCGTCCCGTTCACCTACTACCGGGCCGAGGGGTTCCGGGCGCGACTCGACCGCGCGTCGCGCCGGTTCGTCACCACGCCCGAGACGCTGATCTCGATCCGGACGAGCATCGCCGGGATGACCCCCGGCGCCCTGGCGCCGATGGCGGGCGAGGGGCTCGTGATGGCCCCGTTCTCGCGCCGCTTCGCCGCCCCGGTCGTCGCCTGCTGCACGCCGGACGGCGAGGAGATCGACGTCGAGAGCGACGGCCGGCCCGGCGCCCTGCCCAACGTGGCCGTGGAATCCGGCTTCGGGGACATCCGCTGGGTGCAGCTTCAGCCGGATGGGACGCAGGTGATGCGCAGCCAGGCGCGGCCCGCCACGTCGGCCGGCGAGCGCTCCGCGCGCGGCCTGGTCGCCCTGGCCCCGGGCCTGCGGGCGTGGGTCGATCCCGCGGCGCCGCGCACGCTGCTGCTGGGCGCCGACGGGCCCGTCCCGGCGCCCCGGGCCGTCGCGCTGCCGGGCGACGCGCTCCGCGTGTGGGCGGCCCGGGGCGTCGTGGTCGTGGCGGTGCGCAGGGGGGCGCGTGTCGAGCTGCGGCGCACCACCAGCGGGGGCGGCACGGCGCGGATCTGGTCCGGCGGGCGCCTGCCGCGCGTCGCCGTCGGCGGCGCGTCCGTCGCGGCCGCCGACGGGCGCGTCGTGCTCGCGTCCCGCCGCGGCGCCCTGCGCCGCGTCACCACCGCGCGGCGGAGGGTGGACGCCGTCGCGATCAACGGGCGGCGGCTCGCGTGGTCGGAGCGCGCGACGCGGCGCGGCGCCCGGGTGGCCGTGGTGCGGCTGGCGAGGATCCGGTGAGGCGCCTCTGCGCCCTGGTCGCCGCGCTCGCGGCGCTGATGGCGGTGGCGACCGCCGCCGCCGCGCCGATCGCCTCGGTGCAGGACGACAACCTGGTGAACGTGCGGGGGGCCGCGCTCACGGCGCGCCTCGACGCCCTCGCGGCCACCGGGGTGAGGGTCACGCGCGTCGACGTGCTGTGGAGCGAGGTGGCGCCGCGGCGGCCCGCCGACGCCAGGGACCCGGCCGACCCCGCCTACGACTGGAGCCGCTACGACGAGATCGCCCGCGGCCTGCAGGCGCGCGGCATCACCGCGATCCTCGACTTCTACCGCACGCCGGCCTGGGCCTCGCGCAGCGGGAAGCCCGAGGCCGCTCCCCGCGCCGCCGACGGCGCCCGCTTCGCCGGGGCGATCGCCCGCCGCTACTCCGGGTCGTTCCCCGACCCGCTCGGCGGCGTGCTGCCGCGGATGAGCCGCATCGAGGTGTGGAACGAGCCGAACCTGCCCGGCTTCTGGATGCCGCAGTGCCGCCGCGGCGCCAAGGGCCGGGCCCGGCTGGTGTCGCCCGGCGCGTACGCGGCGCTGCTCGCGGCCAGCTACCGCGAGATCCACGCGGCGAACCCGACCGCCCAGGTCATCGGCGGCGTCGCCGGCCCCGCCGGCCGCAGCCCCAGGACGTGCCCGAAGGGCGGCCGCGCCGCCGTCGGGAGCCTCGACTGGGCCCGGCTGGTGGCGAACGAGGGGCCGCCGATCGACGCCTGGAGCATGCACATCTACCCCATCGGCGGCCCGCGCCAAGCGTTCTTCGTCCCATCCTGGAGTACCCTGCCCCGGGTCGCACGGCAGGTGGATAGGCTCCGCCGCGGGGCACCCATCCACGTCACCGAGACGGGGTACCACACGTCCTACAACCGCTTCCACCAGTACTTCGTCAGCGAGGCCCAACAGGCCGCATGGGTCGATGAGACCATGACGGCCGCCGCGGCCCGGCCCAGGGTGGGGGTGGTGACCTGGTTCAACTTCCAGGACAATCCGCGCTGGACCGGCGGGCTGCTGCACATCGACGGGTCGCGCAAGCCGTCGTACGACCGGTTCGTCGCGGCCGCGGCCGCGTACGCGCCCCCGGCGGGGTGGGGCCCGTGAGCGGGGAGCGCCTCGAGCGGGTCCAGGCCTACTACGACGGCCTGGCCGACCGCCTGGTGGCGGTGGAGAGCCGCAACTGGCACCTCCAGAGCCGCATGGCCCTCAACCTGGAGACCATCGACAGGTACGTCACCCCTTCCCGATCGGTGGAGGACACGAGCGGCATGGATGCCGCGATCCGCCCCCCAGGAGTGGCGGGGCCGGAGCCGATCGGGAATTGGTCGCCGCGGGTCCTCGACGTGGGGTGCGGCACCGGGTTCCTGCTCGAGCAGCTCGCCGGCCGCGGGTACCGCGGCATCGGCGTCGACCTCTCCCCGGAGTCGGTGGAGCACGCCAACCGGCGCCTCGCCGAGATCGGCGCCGCCGACCGTCTCACGGCCGTGGTGGGCAGCGCGTACGAGCCGCCGGAGGGGCCGTTCGACCTGATCGCGCTCACCGACGTGCTCGAGCACCTGGAGGACCCTCGCCGCTGCCTGGCGGCGTTGCGCGCCCAGCTGGCGCCGGGGGGCCTGCTGGTGATCTCCACCCCCAACCGGCGCAGCCTCCCCGGGGCCCGCCGCTGGCTGGCCGAGCGCGGGGTCCCCGGCATCCGCCTGAACCTGGCGCCCATCGACGAGTGGCAGACGTGGACCGACCTGGAGAGCCACGCCGCGTCGGCCGGGATGGTCCCCGTGTCGCGGCGCGGCATCTTCTTCCGCCCCGGCGGCAGGGTCGGGTCCCAGATCGGCCGCCTCTACCGCTTCGCGCCGGTGCGGCGCGCCGAGGTGCGCCTGTCGCGGACGCCCGCCGGCCGGTTCGGCTTCTACATCTGCCTGGGGTTCCGGGCCCTCTGACGTGAGCCCCGCCCCGTCGGGGGACGGCAGGGACCGCGTGCGCCGCGGCGCCGTCGCGGCCACCATGCTCGTCCTGTTCGTGATCGCGCTCGGGATCTTCCTGCTCCCGTTCGCCTTCCCGACCCCGCCGCCCATCGTCACCCGGTTCCAGGCCACCCAGCTGTTCAGCCCCAACGGCGACGGCCGCCGCGACGTCGCGCGGGTGAACATCCGGCTGCACGAGCCGAGCGACGTGACCGTGGAGATCCAGAAGGACGGCGAGCCCGTCGTGGCGCTCGTCGACGGCGAGCGGCGCCCCAGGGGGTTCCGCAGCACGCCGTTCTTCGCGCGCGACCGCCTCGGGCGGCTGCTGCCCGACGGCACCTACGCCATCAAGCTGCTCGCGCGCAGCGGCGACAAGAAGTTCGAGAAGTCGCGCAAGATCGTGCTCGACACGACGGCCCCGCGGATCGCGAGCCTCGCCGTGACCTCCGCGACCCTCGCCGACGCCGGCCGCGGCGAGTGCCGGGTGGCGATGACCGCCGCCGACGCCGGGTCGGCGGTGCTGCAGGCCCGCCCTGCAGGCGGCGGCGAGGCCGTCCGCCGCCTCGGCGCGCGGCCCGTGCGCGCCGACGGGACCATCCGCTGGGCGTGGGACGGCACCGACGCCGACGGCCGCGACGTGCCGCCCGGCCTGTACGTGATCGACGCCTCCCTCTCCGACGCGGCCCGCAACCGCGACGAGCAGGTCGCCACCTGCTGGGTGGGGCGCATGGCGGGCACGGCCGTGCCGGCGGACCCGCGCCCGCGGGACCGGGTGCGCGTGCGCCTGCGCGCCACCGACGGCACGCGGATCGCGCCGTCCACGCGGGTCGCGCTGACGCTGCGGCGCCGCACCGGCACACCCGGGGTGAACCTGGGCGACCCGCTCGGCGACCAGGTGGGCGGGGGCGCGAAGGGCCCCGCCGGGACGGTGTCGGTGCGCATCCCGCCCGGCATCAACCCTGACGCCCTGTGGCTGGTCGCGACGACCCTCGACGGGGACGCCCGCGCCCTGATCGACCTGCGCGGATGAACGAGACCGCCCGCTCCGTCGCCGCGATCGCGGCCGCCGTCGGCGTGGCCGGCCTGCTGCTGCCGGTGGCGGCCCTCCGCGCCGAGTACCAGCGCGCCGCCTCCGCCGCGCTGCTCATCGGCGCCTGGTGCTGGCTGCTCGCCGGCCTGGTGCCCGGCGACGACGCCGAGGACGCCGTCGGCCGCTTCGACTCGCCCGTGCGGATCGTGGCGCTGGTGGTGGGCGTCGCCGTCGTGATCCTGGTGGCGGCGTGGCTGGTGCGCGTGGTCGTGCGCAACCCCACCGTCTGGTTCGTGCTGCTGGCGTTGGCGCTGCCGATCCGGACGCCCATCACGATCGGCAGCCAGGAGGCCAACCTGCTGGCGCCCCTGTACGCCGTGATCGTCCTGGGCCTGATCGCGTGGGTCTGGGGCCGGGTGCGCGGCGGGATCGACCGGCCCGCGCTGGAGGGGCCGTGGACGCTCACGGTGCCGCTCACGGCGTTCACCGCCTTCGTCCTGGTCTCGACCCTGTGGAGCGCCGACAGCGGCGAGGCGGCGATCAAGGCGTCGTGCTTCTTCATCCCCTTCGTCCTGCTGTACGCGCTGGTCGTGGCGTGGTGGAGCCGGGCCCGCGCCCTGGCCGCGCTGGCCGTGGTGACCGTGGCCGGCGGCGTCATCGCCGCCCTCGTCGCGCTCTTCCAGTACGCCACGAGCGACATCTGGTGGAACGCGACGCTCCAGCAGGCCAACGTCTACAGCCGGTTCTTCCGGGTGAACGGGATCTTCTTCGACCCGAACATCCTGGGCCGCTACCTGGCGCTGGCGATCATCGTGTGCCTGGCCCTCGCGTGGGTGCGGCGCGCCCGCGCGGAGCTGATCGTCCTCGCCGCGGCGGTCGCGGTGATGACCGCGGGCCTGGCGGTGACGTTCTCCCGCTCGAGCGCGCTGATGCTGATGCTCGGCGTCGCCCTGCTCGCGGGCCGGGCGATCGGCGCGTGGCGCGCGGCGCTGACCGGCCTGGTGCTGCTGCTCGTCGCGGGCGGGCTGGCGGCCGCGACCAGCAACAACGTCCGCCACGCCCTGACCGACCAGAACCGGCTGGAACGCGTGAGCGAGGGCCGCTTCGACCTGATGAAGGGCGGGCTCGAGATCTGGCGCGACGACCCGGTGCTGGGGGCCGGGCTCGGGGGCTTCGAGCCGCGGTTCGAGGAGACGCTGACGCCCAGCGAGCAGCGTCGGGTGCGCGTGGTGATCTCCCACAACAGCCCGGTCACGGTGCTCAGCGAGGGCGGCGTGGTGGGCTTCGCCCTGTTCCTGCTGCTGCTCGTCGGCGGGGGGTGGGCGACCGTGCGGGGCTCGAAGGCCCAGGGGGACGCCGGCTGGGCGCGCTGGACGATCGGGGCGATCCTCGCGGGCATCGCCGTGCACAGCCTGCTGTACGCCGCGCTGTTCGAGGACCCGTTCCTGTGGGTCGGCGCCGGCGCCGCCGTGGCGCTCGCCGCACTGGCGCTGCCGCCCCCCGCCCCGCCGCCCGAGACGCCGGCGCCGGAGGAGGCGACCGCGACGTTGTGAGGATCCTCTGCCTCACGAACATGTGGCCGGGGCCGGCCGATCCCGACTACGGCGCCTTCGTCGCGGACATGTGCGCCGCGCTGACCCGGCGCGGCCTGGAGGTGGACCCCGTCGTGATCG
>DASSBX010000098.1:0-6206 GCA_035698305.1 Miltoncostaeaceae bacterium
CCTCGCCCCCCGCGGCGGTGATCTCGCCGACCGTCGCCTCGCCCGTGGCGTCGTCCACGTCCGACACCACCACCCGTCCGCCGCGCTCGGCCATCATCATCGCGGCCGCGCGGCCGATGCCGCTGGCTCCCCCCGTCACCACGCACACCCTGTCCTGCATGTCGCCCCCCTCGGCGTGGTCGCAAACCCCGCCCATCTTCGACCCGGCGGCACCTTGATTTCAACCAATCGTTTGTTAGATTCGACGCGGTCGTGACCCTGGACGATCGAGCGGTGGGCAGCACACGGGCGACACCGGCCGGCGCTCCCGCCGGCCGGGTCGTCGCCACCGCGACGCGCCCTCGGGGGCCGGGCCCCCGATGAGCGGCACCGGCCCGGAGGCCGCCCGCGAGCTCATCGCCCGCTACTTCGCCTGCATCAACGGCGAGGACTTCGACGGCGTCGCGGCGCTGTTCACCGAGGACGCCGTGGTGCTGCCGGCGGCGGGCGGCCGCCCCCGCCGCGGGCGCGAGGAGATCGCCCGCTACTACCGGGACATCCTCGCCCCCTTCGCCGTGCACCACGACGAGGCGGTGCGCGTCGTCGTGAGCGGATCCGACGTGACCGTCGAGATCGCGTACGAGGGCACGCTGGGCAACGGGCGCACGATCGCCTTCGACGCGGTCAACCTGTACCGGCTCGAGGGCGGCGCGATCGCGCGCCTGAGCCAGTGGTACGACACCCACGCCGTCCGGCGCCTGCTGCTCCAGGCGCGGGCCGCGGGGCCGGCCCTCGGGGAGGGGGACGCGGGCGCGTCCCGCCTCGGCAGCGTCGCGCGGGCCACCCCCGAGCGCCTGCGCGCCGCCCTCGGCCTGGTCCGCAGGGGCACCGTCTTCCGCCTCGACGTGCCCCTCGGGCAGCCGGACCCGCCGCTCTTCGGCCGCGAGCGCATGCGCCACGAGCGCTTCTCGACCGACGAGTTCCCGCTCGCCTGGGATGACCGCATCGACAACCTCAACACCCAGGGGGGCTCGCACTGGGACGCGTTGCGCCACGTGCTGCGCCCGGGCGGCGCCGGCTACGCGGGCCGCTCCCCGGAGGACCTGGGCATCGACCTGTGGTCCCGGGGCATCCTCGGCCGCGCCGTGCTGGTCGACCTGGGCGAGGGCCTTGGCCTGCGATGGGACGAGCGCAGGGAGATCTCCGGCGGCGAGGTCGAGGCCTGCGCCCGCCGCCAGGGGGTCGAGCTGCGCGAGGGCGACGTCCTGCTGCTGCGCACGGGCTGGCTCGGCGCGTGGCTCGCCCTGCCGGCCGCGCGCCGCCCCGGGACCATCCGGGCGCCGGGCCTCGCGCCCGACGACGCCACGGCGCGTTGGCTCGCCGAGATGCGCTTCGCCGCGGTGGCCGCCGACAACCCCGGGCTCGAGGCCGTCCCCACGCCGGCCGAGGGCGGGATGCTGCACGACCGCATGCTCCCCGACCAGGGCCTCGCGGTGGGCGAGTTCTTCTGGCTCGACGACCTGCGCGACGGGTGCCGCGCGGACGGCGTCTGGGAGGGCCTGTTCGCATCGGTGCCGCTGAACCTGCCGGGCGGGTGCGCCTCGCCCGCCAACGCCGTCGTCGTGACGTGACGGCGGGGCGGCGCCCGTGAGGACCGACGTCGTGGTCGTGGGCGCCGGCGCCGCCGGGCTGGTGTGCGGCGCGGTCCTGGCGGCGTCGGGCCGGAGCGTCGTGGTGGTGGAGCGGCACCCGTACCTGGGCGGCCGGGCGATGGAGACCGAGTTCCGGGGGCACAAGATCGGCCTGGGATCGCACCTGGTCGAGGACCCCGGCGACAGCCTGACGCGCGTGTTCGAGCTGATGGGGCTCACGCTGGAGCACAGCGCGCGCAGCGACGCGATGCCGTTCTGGGACCGCGACCGCTGGCGGCCCATCCAGGAGTTCTACGCCGGCGCGTCGCGGGCGGGCCTGAAGCGCTGCATCGAGGCCGTGGTCGACGCCGAGTACGACGACTTCGAGGCGTGGGACCACGCGTCGCTGCGCGAGTGGATGAGCCGGTACACGAGCGACGAGGGCGTCTTCCTGGTGTGGGAGGCGATCTCGATGCTCGAGCAGATCACCCACCGCTGGTGGGAGCACTCGGCCTCCGAGAACCTGTTCGCCCGCAAGCTGCACTACACGGCGCGCCGCACGGCCGGCTACTCGTTCTGGCCCATGGGCGGCTGGGACCGCCTCTGGGCGGAGCTGGCGGACGCCTTCCGCGCGCGCGGCGGCGTGATCCGCCGGCCCGAGGTCGTCGAGCGCGTCCTGGTGGAGCGCGGGCGCGTCACGGGGATCGAGCTGCGCGCCCCCGACGACGGGGACGGCGTGCCGGAGGTCATCGAGGCCGAGCACGTCGTGGTGAACGCCCCGGTCTGGGACCTGCCGTCGCTCTTCGACGACGGCGTCCTGCCCTGGGACCTGGGGCGGCGCATCGACATGCTCGCCGCCAACCGCAACAGGGCCTGCTGGATCGGCTACTGGATCGCCGCGAAGGAGCCCGTCATCGCGATGACCGAGCGCGAGATGGCGTCGTTCTTCGCGACGCCCCGCACCGGCCTGCCCGGCTTCACGCTCAACTTCACCGGATACGACGCGGACGTCTCACCCCCGGGGGAGTACCTGACGTGCGTGGGGGCGGCGTTCGACGCCACCGAGCGCTACGGGGACCGCGCGTGGATCGACGGGAAGTTCCGGTCGCTCTGGCTCGACATCGAGGACATGCTGCCGGCGGCCCGCGACTGCCTCTGGCGCAAGCCGCACCTCGTGACCACCTACGGGGTCATCTGCAAGCCGGGCCTGGTGGGCGCGGTGCGCCCCGACACGCGGGTGCGCGGCATCGACGGCCTCTGGCTCACGGGCGACACCACCCGGGCGCGCGGGATCGGCGTCGACAAGGCCGCGCGCTCCGGCATCACGGCCGCCGAGGCGGTCCTGGGCGCGCGGCTGCCGTTCTTCGCCGACACGGTCCACTACTGACACACACCACGGGGAGGCGCCAATGGCGCGGTACGACGTCGTCGTCATCGGGGCTGGGGCCGCGGGCCTCAGCGCGGCCTCGCTCCTCGCCACCGAGGGGCGCTCGGTGCTGGTGCTCGAGGCCGGCCAGTGGCTCGGCGGGCGCGGGATGGGGGTGCCCGACGAGGGGTTCACGGTCAACGTGGGCGGCCACCTGGTCGAGGACTCCGGCTCGGGCATCACCAAGGTGTTCGAGCACGTGGGGAAGGAGCTCGTGCACGGCGCGACGTCGAGCGACATGGCCATCTGGCAGGACGGGCGCTGGAACTCGGCCCGCGAGCTCTACTCGGCCGACAAGAACGAGCTCAAGAAGCTCATCCAGATCCTCGTCGAGACGCCCTACGAGGACTTCGACGCGTGGGACGACCGCACGCTGCGCGAGTGGATGCTCCAGCACACCACCAACGAGGGCGTGATCGAGCTGTGGGAGTTCATCACCGTGCTCGAGGCCATCACCGAGAACTGGTGGGACCACTCGGCCTCGGACAACCTCTACATGCGCAAGATGCACTACACCGAGAAGCGCGTGGCCGGCTACTCGTTCTGGCCGGGCCAGGGGTGGGACGGCATGTTCCGCGACCTGCGCGACGCGGTCGTGGAGCACGGCGGCGAGGTGCGCCTCGGCAGCCGCGTGGAGCGGGTGGTGATCGAGGACGGGAAGCTGCAGGGCGTCGCCGTCTCGCGCGAGCCGCGGGTGATCCCGAACGAGATCTTCGAGGAGGAGGTCATCGAGGCCGGCGCGGTCATCTCGACGCTGCCGGTGTGGAGCGTGCTGCGCGTCGTGCCGCCCAGCGACCTCCCCGACTGGTACGTCGCGCAGATCCGCCACCTGGCGAGGGTCGAGTTCCGGGCGACGTGGCTCGGGGTCTACATCGCCACCGAGGAGCCGATCCACGCGGTCGACCCGCGCGAGCTGGCGACGTGGCTCGCCACGCCGAACCTGCCGCACGCCGGCTTCTTCTTCAACCAGACCGCGATGGACCCCGGGTGCTCACCGCCCGGGACCCACCTCTACGTGGGCGGCGTCGACATCCCCGGCGAGAAGGTCCGCGACGTCAAGTGGATGCTCCGCACGATGGAGCAGTTCGAGCGGGACCTGGCGATCATGTACCCCGGGCTCGAGAAGGCGGTCTGGCGCCGCCGCCACCTGGTCCACGAGCCGGGGCTCGGCGTGATCCAGAAGCCGAACCTCGTCGGGCGCTTCCGTCCCCACTGGCGCGCCCCGAACGTGGAGGGCCTGTACTTCGCGTCGGACACGTTCCGCAGCCGCGGGGTGGGGGTCGACCGGTCGGCCCGCGCGGCCGTCACCGTCGTCGAGGACTACCTCGGCCGGCGGCTCCCGACCTTCGGGGACGGCTGGCGCTACTGAGCCGGTCGTTGACAGCACGACCGCCGGTTACCTAGTGTCGCGCCCGTCTTCAAACAAGCGTTTGTTTGATCACTCCGAGACTGGTGGTGACATGCTCAAACGGTACTGATCGGGATCGCCGCGGCCGCCCTCTCCGTGGGCCTGGTCGCGGGCTGCGGCGGGGACGACGACGACTCCGCGGCATCAACGCCGGCGACCAGCGGGACCACGGCCGGCACCGCGAGCGCGGACGCCGCCGCCGGCGTCGCGGCCGCGGAGGAGCTCGGCGGGGCCGTCGCGCTGCCGGCGAAGACGGTCGGCATCCTCCAGATCGTCGGCGGCATCGAGTCGGCGGACCGGGTTGAGGACTCCCTGAAGCGCGCCGCGTCGGCCGTCGGCTGGAAGGCCAACGTGTGCGATGGCGCAGGCGACCCCACCAAGTGGGTCACGTGCGGCAACAGCCTGCTCGACCAGGGTGTGGACGCGGTCGTCGCCATCGGCATCGACCCCGGCCAGATCCAGCTGGTGGTCAACAAGGCCAAGCAGGCCGGCATCCCGATCGTCTGCGTCAGCGGCGAGGTGCCGCCCGGCTACGACGCGGCCTTCTATCCCGACGAGCAGCTGGCCGGGAAGATGCTCGCCGACGACGTGATCGCGAAGCTCAACGCCCTCGGGAAGGACCCGTCGAAGCTCGCGGTGGTCGACTTCGCGCTCCCGTCCATCCACGCCCGCACGGTGGTGCTCGACGAGCAGCTGAAGAGCCAGCCGGGCATCGACGTGGTCGCGCGCGTCGACACCGACGCGACCAACCTGGTGCCGGGGACCCGGAAGCAGACCCAGGACATCATCACGGCGAACCCCGACCTGAACGCCTTCTGGTACGCGTTCGACACCGCCGGCCAGGCCGCCGCCCCCGTGGTCGCGACCGCCTATCCCGGCAAGGAGTTCCCGGACCGGCCGCTGGTCACGACGTTCCACGCCGACCTCGGGACCGTCGAGCTGATGCGCCAGGGCCTCATCGACGAGGTGCTCGACGTGAACTACGACGCCTCCTCGTGGATGGCGATCGACAGCCTCGCCCAGTTCTTCGGGAGGGACACGCCGTTCACGACGGACCCCTCGCCGGACTACCCGGGCGTGGGCGACCTCTTCGACTACCAGCTGGTCAGCAAGGACAACCTGCCCCCCGAGGGCGAGTACCCGGAGGCCGAGGTCGACGTGGTGGCGTACTTCACGGCCAAGTGGGGCGCGGAGTTCACCAAGTGAGCCCGCGGAACCGGCCCCGAGAGGAGGAGCGCTGATGGTGAAGTTGCAGGGCACATGGCACATCCCCGAGGGCATGTCGCCCGAGGAGATCGACGAGCACTACTTCGGCGTGCACGTGCCGAACGTGCGGGCGTTGCCGAAGCTGCGGCGTCACGTCGTGCTGAAGGGCGTCCCCGGCGCCGGCGGCGAGTACGCGTCCGCGTGGCGCGGGGCGGAGATCTGGTTCGACACGCGCGAGGACTTCGACGCGGCCATCGCGTCGCCGGAGTGGGCGACGATCGCCGCCGACGGGTTCATGCCGTCGGTGGCGGGGCTCCACATCGACGTGTTCGACGTCGAGGAGGAGTGGTCGCCGCAGGAGTAGGCGGGATCCCCGGCCGCCTCCGCCCTCACCGGGGGCGGAAGCGGTCGGGGAAGAGCGTCGAGAGGTGCGGGCGCCAGGTCGAGAGCCAGGTGTCCAGCTCCGCCCCGGTCATCCGCCGCTCGCCGCCGCGGGGGATCACCAGGAACCGGCCCAGGTCGCGGGCCAGCTTCCCGCCCGCCGGCCGCTCCAGCG
>DASSBX010000099.1:0-5196 GCA_035698305.1 Miltoncostaeaceae bacterium
GGGGGATCACGCTCAACACCCCGCGCGATGCCACCGTCGCCCCGCCCGGCTACTACATGCTGTTCGTCATCGACGCCGACGGGGTGCCGTCCGTCGCGTCGTGGGTGCGGGTCGGCCCCGAGCCCCCGCCGCCGCCCGCGCCGCCGGTCACCACCCAGCCGTCCACGCAGGCGCCCGCTCCGGCCGCGACCACCACCCCCGCGACCCCGCCGGTGCCGCCCGTGACGCGGGCCGCCCCGTTCCGGGTCCGCACGCTCGGCGCCGTCCTCAGGGGCCGCGGCCCCCGGCTGACGCTGTCGGTGCGGGTGAAGACCACGGCCGCCGCCTCCGCCCGGATCACCCTGCTGCGGGGCCGCCGCGCCGTCTCCGCCCGCACGCTGAGGCTCCGGGCGGGGCGCGTCGCCGCACGCCGCCTGGTGGTGCGGCGCGCGACGCTGCGCGGCGCCGCGAGGGTCAGGCTGCGGGTGGCGATCACCCACCGCGGCCGGGTGACGACCGCCCAGCGCACCCTCAGGGTCCCGAAGGCCCGCTCCGCCCGCGCGCGTCGCTAGGCCGCCGCCGGGGGCAGGTGGGGCACAGGTCGTGCCCCTCCCGGTGGGCCAGGCAGCACGACGCGCGCCACCGCTCCGGGTGGTGGCCGGCGTCGCCCCCGGGGATCACGTCCAGCGGCACCCGCAGCCTGCCGGGCACGGCGCACAGCGCCTCGGCCTCCCGGATCGCGCCGGCCCGCCCCAGCAGCGGATGCCCGATGTGGAGCGCGGCGCCGGCGAGCATGTCGGCGGCGAGGGCCCACCGCAGCCGCGCCCCGATCGCGCCGAGCTGCGGCAGCGCCAGCACGGCCCCCAGGTTGCGCTCCAGCCCGGCGACCAGCGCCGCGCGGGCGGCGTGGCAGCGCCCCGGCCCCGTCGCGGCGGTGGCGTCGTCCAGCACCACCTCGTACGTCCCGTCGCCCGCCGCGACCACGGCGACGCGCTCGGGGCGCAGCTCCGGCACCCGCCCGTCGCGCATGAACGCCGTCAGCGCCGGCTGGGCCAGCAGCCAGGCGTAGCCGCCCACCAGCCACGCGGCGCGGGCCTTGGCGTCGCGGGCGCCGGTCGCCGCGAGCGCGGCCGCGATCAGGTCGTCGCCGTCGTCGGCCAGGCGGTGGACGCGGCAGCGGAGCGTGATTTGGGAAACGGCCGTTGACCTTTCTCGCGTCGTCGGTAGTGTGCCGCACCGCACTGTACTTATTCGGGTTACCTAACTACGGAGGTTCGGGATGGGCAGAGCCTGGCTCCTTCTGGCGGCGCTGGTCGCCGCGCTCGTCCTCGCCGCATGCGGAGGGGACGACGACGGGGCGCAGGCCGGCGCCGCCACCACCGGGTCGGCGGGGGCCTTCCCGGTCACGATCGACCACGCGTTCGGAGCGACCACCGTCGCCTCGAGGCCCGAGCGGGTCGTCACGTGGGGCTGGGGCAGCGCCGACGCGGCGATCGCCCTGGGGGTGACGCCGGTCGCAATCCCGTTCCAGAGCTACGGCGGCGACGCCGACGGCGTGCTGCCCTGGCTCCGCGAGGCCCTCGACGCGACGGGCGAGGCGGTCCCCGCCGTGCTGCCCGACTCGGCGGAGGAGCCGCCCTACGAGGAGATCGCGGCCGCGGAGCCGGACCTCATCCTGGCGCCCTACTCGGGCGTCACGAAGAAGCAGTACGAGCTGCTGAGCGCCATCGCGCCCACCGTCGCCCACCCCGGCGAGGCGTGGGCCACCCCGTGGCGCGAGACGATCGAGATCGTCGGCGCGGCGCTGGGGAAGGACGCCGAGGCCGAGGCGCTGCTGGCCGACATCGACGCCCGGCTCGCCGAGAAGGCCGAGCAGTACCCGCAGCTGGCCGGCAAGTCGGTCGCGATGGTGTGGGACGCGGGCGGGACGTTCTACGTCTACAGGGCGGCCGACCCCCGGGTGGAGGCCACCCTCGCCCTGGGCCTCACCAGCGACCCGTCGGTCGACGCGCTCGCCAACGGCGACGAGACCTTCTACTACACGCTCAGCTACGAGAATCTCGATCAGCTCGAGAGCGACATCCTCGTGAGCTTCGCCGACGACGAGAGGCTGTCGAAGGCGTTCCTCGCCTCGCCGCAGGGCAGGACGATGGCGCAGGTCCGCGAGGGCCGGGTGGCCCCGGTGGTGGGGAAGGCCTTCATCGCCGCCGTCTCCCCGCCGACCGCCCTGTCGCTCACGTGGGGGCTGGACGACTACGCGGAGATCCTCGCGAAGGCCGCGGATACGGCGGACGCTGCCGGGTAGCGAGGAGGCCGGCCGGGTCCCCCCCCGCGGGGCCCGGCCTGGCCGGACCGTCGGGAGCTCCGCGACCACACGCCGTGCGCTGGGACTGGCCGCCATGGGCGTCCTGCTCGTGGCCGTGGTGTTCCTGGGGTTCGCCCTCGGCGCGCGCCCCGTGCCGCTCGAGGCGGTGGTGGACGCCCTGCTCGCGCCGGTCCCCGGCGACCCCGACCACACGGTGGTGCGGGAGCTGCGGGTCCCGCGCACCCTGATCGGCGTGGCCGCCGGCGCGGCGCTGGGGCTGGCGGGCGCGGTGATCCAGGGCGCCACCCGCAACCCGATCGCCGACCCCGGCATCCTGGGCCTCGGCGCGGGCGCGTCGCTGGCGGTGGTCATGGCGATCACGTGGCTGGGGGTGGCGAGCCCCGCCGGATACGCGTGGTTCGCCGTGGCCGGCACCGCGGCCGCCGCGGCCGTGGTGTTCGGCATCGGCGCGCTCGGGCGCGACGGGGCCGCGCCGGCGCGTCTGGCCCTGGTGGGTGCGGCGTTCACCGCCGTCGCGACGTCGCTCACCACCCTGGTGCTGCTCGGCGACCTCGACACGCTCGACCGGTACCGGTTCTGGGTGGTCGGGTCGCTCGCCGGACGCGACGCCGACACGCTCGTCGCCGTGCTGCCGCTGCTGCTCGTGGGGGCGATCGTCGCGCTCGGCACGGGCCGCGCCCTGAACGCGGTGGCCCTCGGCGACGACGTGGCGCGGGGGCTGGGGCACCGGCTGGGCCTGGCGCGGGCGGCGTGCGCCGTGGCGGTGGTGCTGCTGTGCGGCGGGGCGACCGCGCTGGTGGGGCCGATCGCGTTCGTGGGCCTGGTCACCCCGCACCTGGCGCGGCGCCTGGCGGGCCCCGACCACCGCTGGACGCTCCGCTACGCCCCGCTCATCGGGGCGATCGTGCTGGTGGCGGCCGACATCGTCGGACGGCTCATCGCACCGCCCGGCGAGCTGGAGGCGGGGATCGTGCTGGCGCTCGCCGGGGCGCCGGTGATGATCGCGGTGGTGCGCCGCACGCGGGTGGCGGGACTGTGAGCACCGCCGCCCTCGCCACCCTTCGCGCCGGGCGGCGGTCGCGCAGGCGCCGTGAGGCCGCCGTGACCGTCGCGCTCGCCGCCGCCCTGCTCGCCGTGGCCGGGTTGACCATGACCCTGGGCGCCTTCGACATCTCCCCGTCCGACGTCGCCCGCGTGCTGCTGGGCGGCGGCGAGGGCATCGAGCGGTTCGTGGTGCTGGACCTGCGCCTGCCGCGCCTCACGCTGGGCCTGCTGGTGGGCGCCGCGTTCGGCGTCGCCGGCGCGGTGTTCCAGACGGTGCTGGGCAATCCGCTCGCGAGCCCCGACATCATCGGCATCAACTGGGGCGCGTCCGTCGCGGCGGTCACCGGCCTCCTGGTCCTGGGGGTCGCCGGCGCGGCGGTGTCGCTCATGGCCTTCGGTGGCGCCCTCGCCGTCGCCGTCGCCATCTACCTGCTCGCGTGGCGCGACGGCGTCACCGGGTACCGCTTCGTGCTGATCGGCGTGGCGGTGGGGTTCATGGCGAGCGCCGCCCTCAACTACCTGCTGACGCGCAGCGACGTCCGCGACGCCCAGTCGGCCCTGGTGTGGATGGTCGGCAGCCTCGGCGGCGCGGACTGGGCGCAGATCGCGGTGACGGCGGTCGCCCTCGCGGTGCTGCTGCCCGCCGCCGGGGCCCTGGCCGGATCCCTCGCCGCCCTGCAGCTCGGCGACGACGCCGCCACCGGCCTGGGCGTGCGGGCCGAGCGGGCCCGGCTGTGGCTGCTGGTCGCCGCGGCCGGCCTGGCCGCGGTCGCCACCGCGGCGGCCGGGCCCGTGGCGTTCGTGGCGCTGGTGTCGGCGCCGATCGCCCGCCGCCTGGTGGGCACCGGCAGCCTGGCGCTGCTGCCCGCCGCGCTCACCGGCGCGCTGGTGGTCACGCTGGCCGACCTGGTGGCCCAGCACGCGTTGCCGGGGGGCGTCCAGCCGCCGGTGGGCGTGGTGACCGGGGCGGTCGGTGCGTCGTACCTGCTGTGGCTGCTGGCGGTGTCCGACCGGGGTGCGGCCCGGTGAGCGGCGAGCGCCGCGCGGCGCCCCACGAGCTCGCGGCCCGTGCGCTGCGGCTGGCGTACGACGGCGCCCCCGTCGTCCACGACCTCGACCTGGTGGTGCCGGACGGGGCGATCACGGCGATCGTGGGCGCCAACGCGTGCGGCAAGTCGACGCTGCTGCGCGGCCTGGCGCGGATCATGCGCCCGCGCGGAGGCGCGGTGACGCTGGACGGCCGCGACATCCACCGGCTCCCCACCCGCGAGGTGGCGCGCACCGTGGGTCTGCTGCCGCAGAGCCCCACCGCGCCCGACGGGATCCGCGTGGCCGACCTCGTCGCCCGCGGCCGTCACCCCCATCAGGGGGCGCTCCGCCGCCCGTCGCCGGCCGACGACGACGTGGTCGCCGCCGCCCTCGCGGCGACCGGCACGACCGCGCTGGCCGACCGGCCGGTCGACGCCCTGTCGGGCGGCCAGCGCCAACGGGTGTGGATCGCGATGGCCCTGGCCCAGGACCCGGACGTGCTGCTGCTCGACGAGCCCACCAGCTTCCTGGACGTCGCCCACCAGGTGGACGTACTCGACCTGCTGGCCGAGCTCAACCGGGGCCGCGGCACCACCGTGGTGATGGTGCTGCACGACCTGAACCTGGCGGCCCGCTACAGCGACCACATGGTCGCGATGGCGGCGGGGCGCATCGTGACCCGCGGCGCCCCTGCCGACGTGGTGACGCCGCAGACGATCCGCGACGCCTTCGGGCTGGAGGCCCGGGTCGTCGCGGATCCCGTCTGCGGCACGCCGATGATGGTGCCGGTGGGGCGGTTCCGGCGCGCGGTCAGCCCC
>DASSBX010000100.1:0-4610 GCA_035698305.1 Miltoncostaeaceae bacterium
TTGGGCCTCCGTGGGTCGCTTCCACCCGCGGAACGCGGGAGATGCACGTCGCGGGTGACGGTCAGACCCCGGTGTAGAAGCGGACCTGTTCGCTCAGCCCGCGCCGACAACGAACGCGGATCGTCTCGATGGCGACCTCACGGTGGCGACAGATGAAACGGGATGAGGTCCGCGTCGTGCCGCGGCCGAACCCAGGTGCCGTCTCGGACGCGACCTGCCGGGCGAGTCGGCAGCCGATTCCGCGCGTCTGCAGGGCCGCGACGAAGCCGATCTCGGGAACCGGCGCCCGACAGGCGCGCCAGGGCCCCGGCTTCCGGCGGCGGGCGATCGGTGGGACGTACGTCCCGGCCCGTCGGTATCCGAGGCGCGTGAGCGCGGCCTTCAGCGCCCGGAAGAACCGAACCCGGTCGGGCTCCTGGTAGGCGCGGTAGACCCGCTTCCACGCAGCGCTCTCCCGGCCGATCACGTAGGCGTCGGCGACATGGCCCGCGAGGGCGCCCTTGCCGGTCGCCCCCTTGGCGGCTGCCGATCGGTAGCGGCGCCACTGCCGGACCATGTCCACCCCCATCTCGCGCCCGTGCTCGGCGCTGACGTCGACGAGCGTCGCGTTGCGCCAGGCCCAGATCTGCCGTGGGAACGGAGAGTCAGCGTAGGAGCCGCCCCAGTAGGCCCACCGCGGGTCAAACGAGACGAACTCGATGGTGCCGTCGCCGTCCAGATCGCTGAGCCGCCAGATCGCGTCGCGCCAGTCATGTGTGACGAGTGAGTAGGTCGAGACGGCTGGGTCGAATCGGGCGATGATCGACCGTGTGCAGCAGTGGGCGCCTCCCCAGTAGAGCTCGACGACGACCTCCGGTTCGCCGTCGCCGTTCAAGTCCCGTACGGTCAGCGGCGTTGCGGCGAACACCCCATACGGGGACTCCGGTGTCGGCCCCGACCGCTCCACCGCATCGAACCGGGTGACCACGCCGTCCCGCGTGATCTCGAGGGTCACGGGCATCTCCACGGTCGTCGGCTCGTAGACCAGCCTGGCCGACACGCTCCCGGACGCGTCGATCGACTCGGCTGCCGTCGCGCTCGCAGCAAGGCCCGCGCCCAGGATGACGAACCATGCGGCCGTCATCGCCAGGCGCGCGGGCCAACGGGATGTCGCGGAAGGGTGTCGCATGCGTTCGCCCCGTCGGTCGAATGGCGATCGAGAGCGGCCGCAACTCTATGGCCGGACGACCGTTGCGTCCGCCCCCCGTGCGATCAGTGACCGACCTCGGGTGGGGGCTCGACGGAGCTCCGTCCATTTGTCCGTCCCCGGCGCCATCTGACCGCAGGCGTCTCGGCCGTCGGGAGCCTCAGGCGCCGACGAGGGTGAAGCGGACCTTCCTGGCCTCCGGGTCGGCGACGCTGAGGCGGACGCGGACGCGGGTGCCGGGCTCGACGCCATCCCCGTCCAGGGGGGCGACCACGGCCGGGTCGGCGATCTGGACGGTGGCGCGGTCGTCCCGGACGTCGGTGACGACCCCGTCGAAGTCCTGCCCGATCCTGGGCGCCAGCAGGATCGCCTCCATCTGGTCGACCGCCGCACGCTCCGCGTCGCGCGCCCGGCGCGTGGTCTCGGCCATCCGCTCCGGGACCTCGTCGAGCGCCTCCAGCGCCCACCGGGGCGGCTCCGTGCCCGCGGCGAGCGCCAGGACCACCTCGTTCGCCACCCGGTCGCAGAGGCGCCGCAGCGGCGCCGTCACGTGGGCGTACGGCGCCGCGATCGCCGCGTGGGCCGGCGCCGGGCCGTCGTCGCGGCGCCACGCCGTGTAGCCGGCGCCGCGGAACAGGCGGGCCGCCCGTACCGCGAACGCCGCATCCGCGGGGCGGCGCGGGTCCAGGCCGCGGACGACGTCCGCGTAGCGGGTGCCCTCCGGCCAGTCGACGCCCAGGGCCACGGCGCTGCGGCGCAGCGACGCCACGTCCCGCTCGTCCGCCGGTTCCAGCGTGCGGAACAGGCCGATGCCGCCGTCGATCATGATCCGCGCCGCCGCCATCCCCGTGAGCAGGGACACCTGCGCGTTCCAGTCCTCCACCGGCAGCGTCGCCTCGAAGCGCAGGACGTAACCGCCGGCGGCGGCCGGGGCGACCTCCTGCACCGGCACCGTGAGGCTCACCCCGCCGCGCTCGGCCTCCCGCGCCAGCCGCAGCTCGCCCACCTCCCGCAGCAGCGACAGGGTGCCGTCGGCGGAGCCGGCGTCGATCGCCCCCTGCACCTCCGCGTACCCGAGGGCCCGGCGGCTGCGCACCAGCGCCCGCTCCACGCCCACGGCGACCGGCTCGCCGCGGCCGTCCACGTCGATCGTCCACAGCAGCGCCCCCCGGTCGGCGTCCGGCAGCAGGCTGCCCGCCCCCTCGCCGATCGCCTCGGGGTGCAGGGGCGACCGGCTGTCCGGCATGTAGACGGTCACGCCGCGGGCCCGGGCCTCGCGGTCGACGGCGCCGCCCGGCGCGACGAGGGCCGCGACGTCGGCGATCGCGTAGCTCACCCGGAAGCCGTCGCCCCGGCGGGCGATGTGGAGCGCCTGGTCCAGGTCGCGGGAGCCGGGCGGGTCGATCGTGACCAGCTCCAGATCGCGCCGGTCGGCCCGGTCCGGGCCCGCGGGCGGCACCGTCGCCGCCTGTGCCTCAGCCTCGGCGTCCGGCGGGAAGGCGCCGGGCACCCCGAGCTCCTCGCGGATCCCGTCGAAGCCGGCCGCCAGCCCGGCGGCGCCGGGCTCGAGGCGCATGGCGCGTACCGGGATGCCCCTACCGCCCGTTCGCCGAGAGGTGCTGGTAGTCGATGGTGCCGCTCCAGCGCCCGCCCCAGCCCCAACCGCGCGCGTCGAAGGCCCGGGTCACCACCCCGCCCTCCACGATCATGCCCTTCCGGTAGGGCGACCGGTCGAGGTAGGGGACGCTGCGGCGGTGCGACGTGCGGCCCCCGGACACGTAGGGGTTCTCCAACGGGTTCAGGTCGATCGCGAGGCCGTACGCGTGGTTGGACCACCGCGACGAGCCCGTCGCCGGCCGGCAGTTGAACGCCGACGTGTTGTCGGCCTCGATGCTGCGGAAGTCGCCGCCGCCGTAGGCCTGGATCGGCTTCATCCGGCGGATCGGGAAGCGGGCCCGGTACAGCTGCCGGAACGCGGCCACCACGTCCCGGGCGGCGGAGGCGTTCACCACCAGCGCCCCGCGGCGCGCCCGGCCGCCGAACCCCACGTACGGCAGGCTCACGTGGCGCAGCCGCGACAGCGGGACGGGGCAGCCGCGCCGCCACACGCGGGGGGTCATGTCCGCGCGCTCCTGCGGGCTCAGGGCCCGCACGACCGCCCGGAACGGCGGCAGGTGGGACGACGCGGCGGCGGCCGGCCCCGCCGCGGGCAGGGCGAGGGCGGCGCACGCCAACGCCGGGACGAGGAGGCGGCGCATCGGCGGCACGTTACCCGTGCGGCGCGCCGCGGTCACGGCGGGGCGGCCCGCGCGGCCTCCTCCACCGCCGTGACGGCGCCGCGCCGGGCGTCCGACCACACCTTCACCGCGGTGGCGCCCAGGATCAGGACGCCGCCCGCGATCGTCACGGCGCCCGGGGTCTCGCCAAGGAACAGCCATGACCACACCGGGTTCAGCGCCGGCTCCACCAGCAGCAGCAGCGACACCTCGAAGGCGGCGACCGTCCTGACCGCGGCGGTCAGCATCAGGTAGGCCAGCGCGATCTGGACCACGCCCAGATAGAGGACCAGCGCCCAGTCCGTGCCGTCGCCCGACGGCGGCAGCGCGAACGGCACGCAGGCGGCGAACGCGATGAGGTTGCCCGCGATCACGGCGGCGCCCGCACCGTTCGACTGGCCGCCGCGGGCGAGCCAGCGCAGCCCCAGGAGCGTGGCCGCCCACGTCACCCCCGACGCGAGGGCGAACGCGTTCCCCAGGGCCGGGTCGGGCGCCGTGTCCTCCGCGCCGCCGGTGCCCGTGACGCAGAGCGCCAGGCCGGCGAGCAGCACCACCATCACGCCGACGTCGGCGAGCCGCGCCCGCTCGTGGAGCAGGATCACCCCCGCCAGCAGCACGTACAGGGGCGCGGTGCTCTGGAGGAAGATCGCGTTGGCCGACGTCGTCTGCTTGTTGGCCAGCACGAACAGCACCACGGTGGCGGCGTACGCGGCGCCCACCGCCCACGTGCGCCACGTCCAGCCACGCCGGGCGGAGGGCATCACCAGCGCGACGACCGCGGCCGCCACGCCCGAGCGCCACGCCGCCACCTCCAGGGCGCCGCGGACGCCGCTGAAATCGGTGCCCTTGATCGCCGCGCCGCCCGTCGAGAACAGCGCGGCAGCGCCGATCACCTGCAGCCGTGCGACACCACCAGCGCCGATGTGCGCCCCCGATCCCCCGGGGCGTCCTAGAAGCGGCGCGCCCCCGCGTAGCCCTCGGCATAGTAGGCGTCGTACAGCGACGAGAGGCGGACGTCGCCGTCCTCGCCCTGGCTGTGGACGAACTGGCCGGCGCCGACGTACAGGCCGGCGCCCGTGACGGCCCCGTCCCCGTCGGCGAACAGGATCACGTCGCCCGAGTCGAGGTCGCGCGGCGCGATCGCGCGT
>DASSBX010000101.1:0-5944 GCA_035698305.1 Miltoncostaeaceae bacterium
CGCGCCCAGGAGGCCGCGGCGCGCACGATCGCCCGCGTGCTGGCGGGCGAATCCCTGCCGTACGAGCTGACCGGGGAGCCTGGGGTGCGGGTGCTGCACCCGCCCGGGCGGGTCAGCGCCCGTCCTCCCGCAGCCGGCGCCGGTCGAGCTTCCCGGAGGGCAGGCGGGGGAGCGACGTCCGCACCGTGACCGTCCGCGGCGCCATGTGCGGGGCCAGCTCGTGGGCGACGTGGCGGCGCAGCTCGTCGGCCAGCCCGTCGTCGTCGCCCCCCTCCGCCAGCACCACGAACGCTGCGGGGCGGGTGAGACCCTCCGCGTCGTCCACCCCGATCACCGCCGCCTCCGCAACGGCCGGGTGGCCGAGCAGGGCCCCCTCCACCTGCGACGGGCTCACCCAGCGGGCGTCGACCTTGAACAGGTCGTCGGAGCGGCCGAGGTGGCGCAACGTGCCGTCCTCGTCCTCCATCAGCGTGTCGCCCATCACGATCCACTCGCCCCGGACCAGGTCGCGGGTCTCCTCCTCCCGCCGCCAGTAGCCGCTGGTGTTGGAGGCGCTGCGGATCCACAGGCGCCCCGGCTCCCCGCGCCGCACCGGCGCGCCGTCGTCGCCGGCCAGCTTCACGTCCACCCCCGCCACCGGGCGGCCCAGCACGCCGGGGCGGAACGGCTCGCCCGGCCGGGTGGAGATGACGATGTTCGAGCACTCGGAGCAGCCGAGCCCCTCGATGAGCTCCACGCCGGTCACGTCGCGCAGCCGCGCCGCGACGGCCCCGGGCAGGCTGTCGCCGGACGACACCGCCACCCGCACCGTGGCGAGGGCGTCCGGATCGGGGTGGCGCTCCAGGAAGCGGGCGAGCTGGAGCCAGAAGGTCGGGACGGCGCTCAGCACCGTCACCTGCTCCCGGGCCACCGTCTCCAGCACCCCCCGCGGCGACGGCCGCGGCGCGGTCAGCACCGCCGTCGCCCCCCTGCCGATCACCCGGAAGAAGCCGTTGCCGAAGCCGAGCGACGTGAACAGGCGGGCCATCGAGTGGCAGCGGTCCCCCGGGCCCAGGCCCAGCACCTCGGCCGCGTAGGTCGCGATGCCGGTGCGCATGTCGGCGTGGCCGTGCATCACGCCCTTCGGCCGCCCCGTGGAGCCGGAGGAGTAGATGAGGTAGGCCAGTTGGTCGGGCGCCACGTCGGCCACGTCGGCGGGCGCGGCGGCGTCGAGCTCCTCGGGGTGGACCACCCGGCCCGGCGGCCGCTCGTCCTCGGCGCTCACCACCACGGCCGGCGCGCAGTCCTCGGCCAGCAGCGCCAGGCGGTCCGGCTCGGTGGGGTCGGCGGGGACCGCCACCGCCCCGATGGCCGCGGCGCCCAGGAACGCCTGCACCCACGGGCGCCCGTCGCGAAGCGCCACCAGCACCCGGTCGCCGGGGGCGACGCCCGCGGCCCGCAACCCGCCCGCCATCCGGCGCGCGGCGTGCTCCAGCTCGGCGAACGTCCACCGGCCGTGCTCGTCGACCACCGCCTCGCGCTCCCCGTGGCCGTCCTCCACCCACCGCCCCACCAGCAGGGTCACGAGGTTGTCGGCCGGCCGGCTCACGCCGCGGGTGCCAGGACCGCCTCGGCCAGCGCGTCGATGACCTCCGGCGGCACCCGCGACGGCAGCACCAGCGCGGCGTGCGTGACCCCCGCCCCGGCGTGCGCGGCCAGCGTCGCCCGCAGATCGTCGGGGGCCGCCACGATCCCGGTGCCCGCCAGCCACCGCAGGTAGGGCCCCGGGGCGCTGCCGAGCGTCGCCGCCTCGGCCCGCACCCAGTCCAGGGCCTCCGCCCGCGACGGCACGGGCAGCACGAACGTGTAGAGGCAGCAGCTCAGCGGGGGCAGGGCCTCCGGGCGGGCCTCCCGCGCCACCCGCAGGCGCCGGCCCGCCTCCCCCGGCCCCACGAACGCGGCGACGATGCCGTCGGCCCGCTCCCCCGCCATCCGCAGCAGACGCGGCTTGTGCGCGGCGAGCCAGATCGGCGGGCCGCCGGGCCGGGGCGACGGCGGCACGTTGGGGGGCGCCCCCTCCTCGCCGCGAAACATCGCCCGGATCGTCGTCAGCGCTGCCGACAGCCGCTCGGTGCGCTCGGCGGGGGCGGGGAACGGGATGCCGTACGCGCGGTGCTCAGGCACGTTCGAACCGGAGCCCAGCCCCAGGATGAACCGGCCGCCGGAGATCACGTCGATGACCGTCGCCATCTTCGCGGCGACCGGCGGCGGCCGGTAGCTGGCCGACATCACCACCGTCCCCAGGCGCACCCGCTCCGTGAGGGGGGCGATGGCGGCGAGGGTGGTGAACGCGTCGAACGTGGGGTCGCGCTTCACGCGCCCGGGCGACTGGAGGTGGTCGTTCACCCACAGCGAGTCGAAGCCGAGCGCCTCGATCCGCAGCGCGGCGTCGCGGATCGCGTCCCACGAGGAGCCGTACTGCGGCACCCGCAGCCCGATCGCCGGCAGATCCGCCATGGGCCGGTCCTACCCTGGGCCGAGCACCAGCACCACATCGGCCTCGTCGGGCGCCGCGTCGGCCAGCGCGCCGGAGGCCGGCAGTTGCTGGACGGCGCCCACCTGCAGGTCGCGCGCGACGCGCTGCGCGGCGGCGCGCTGGCCGGAGCGGAAGTAGACGATCGTCGGCTTGGTGGAGGTGGGGGCGTTTCCGGCGGTCACGCCGACGTACCCGAGGCCCTCGGCCTCGCCGGCGGTCTGAGCGGCCAGCCCGGTCGTGGTGGTGCCGTTGAGCACGGCGAGGGCGATGTCGGCGCGGTCGGGCGGCGCCGCGGGCTCCTCGGGGGCCGTGGTGGTCGACGGGGCGGTCGTGCCGCCCCCGGACGTACCGGTGCCCGTTGTGCCGCTGCCGGTCGTCGCGGTGCCGCCGCCGGTGGTGATGACGGGGACGTCGGGCTGTTCGCCCTCGGGGGTGGGCGCGAGGACGGTGACGGGGCCGTCGTCGCCGCGCAGGAGCCACCCGCCGACGAACCCGATCACCAGGCAGGAGACCACGAGGAGCACCGGGCGCACCCAGGCGCGACCCCCCTCGGGGGGCCCGGGTGCTGGCGTTCCGGGATCGGTGCTCATGCCGGCGGCGATGCTACCGGGGGCCTCGGCCGTACCCCCGGTGTGTGGTCGGCCGGGACTGGTGATAAGGTTGCCGCCGGTCGCGGAAAGCGTGCGCCCGGCGTTCCATGAACCCGAACGCCGACGGTGTCCACACGACCCAGGCTCGCGGCCAACACACGCGCGTGACGTGGGGAACACGTGCGCGCCCCTGGAGATCGGCCTTGTCCGACGCACTGCAGCCCACGACGGAACCGCGCCCCGCCGCCTCGCCCGGCGAGGACCTGGCGCGCGCGCTGGCGGACCCGGCCACGGCCTGGCCGGACGTCGTCCTGCGCGACCACCAGATCGAGGCCCTCGACGAGCTGGCCGGCCGCCTCTCCCACGGCGCCACCCGGACGTGGGTGGACGCCCCGACCGGCTCCGGCAAGACGATCATGTTCCTCGCCCTCGCCGCCGCGCTCGGCGGCAGCACATTGGTGCTGGTGCCGCGACGCAACCTGGCCGAGCAGACGTTCGGCGCCCTCGCGCGCCACTTCCCCTCGGTGCAGACCCACCCGGAGGGGCCCGACGCCGCAGGCCGGCCGGGCGTCGCGGTCTGCACCTACCAGGCGGCCCTGCGCCACCAGGACACCATGGACTGGGAGTCCGTGACCCTCCTGATCTGCGACGAGGCGCACGCGACGCTCGGGGCGCAGACGCGCAAGCTGCTCGACCGGGCGGTGAACGCGGTGGCCGTCGGCTTCACCGCGACCGGGGCCACCACCACCGGGCACGTGGAGCAGGTGTTCGGCCCGGTCGCGGCGACGCTCGACCGGATGTCCGCGATCGAGCGCGGGATCCTCTCCCCGCTGCGCTCCCTCCGGGTCGAGCGCGCGGTGGACCTCTCCGACGTCGCGAAGGTGCGCGGCGACTTCGACCAGGCCAGCCTGGGCCGCGCACTCGACCGCGCCCTGTGGCACCGCGCCTGCGCCGAGGTGTGGGTGGAGCACTTCCAGCCGCTCGGGCTGGCCGGCGTGGCGTACACGGCCACCGTCGCCCAGGCCCACGCGCTGGCCGACGAGCTGACCCAGCGCGGCGTCCGCGCCGCCGCCGTGTCGGGGCAGACGCCCGCCCGGGAGCTGCAGCGGGTGCTGTTCGACTTCGGCGGCGGGCGCATCGACGTGCTGTGCAACGCCGACCTGCTCACGGAGGGCTGGGACGAGACCCGCGCCGCCGTGGTGATGCACCTGGCGCCCACCACCTCCGAGCGCGTGTTCGTGCAGCGCCTCGGCCGCGTGATGCGCCCCGCGCCGGGCAAGGAGGCGGTGTCCGTCGAGTTCCTCCCCGCCGGGGAGCAGATGGGCGTGCAGACGAGCCACGACGTCTTCGGGCTCGGCTGGTACAAGCCGCTCGGCCGCGTCGCCGGCCCCCCCGAGGGCGGCGAGCGCGGCAAGCTGGCCAAGGCGGCGGCGGCCCTCGCCGAGCAGGAGGGCGACACCGCGAAGCTGGTGAACCCGTCGGCCGCGCCGGGGCTGATCGCGGCGGGCCTGGCCGCCGGCGGATGGCGCGCCGCCGATCCCGCCCTGCTGCCGGTCAACCTCATGGAGGAGTGGGTCCAGGCGGCCGGCGCCGACGTCACGGTCGACGAGCTCATCGAGATCGTCACCAACGGCATCGACCCGCTCGCCGCCGTCCCGTGGTGGGCGCTCAGCGGCCTCGTCGCGCGGCGTCTCCAGGACGGCATGGACCAGCCGCTGTGGCGCGCGTGGGCCACCGCGCTGCTGGTGCAGCCCGACCTGCGGCGGGCGCTTCCGGACGACGTGCCGCGGCGGGTGCTGGACCGCCTGCGGATGACGTCGCGCGAGCGGCTGCGGGCGTTGTGGTGGCACGCCGACCACTCCGGCAAGTGGGACCGGCTCGCCACCCTCGAGCAGCTGGGCCGCTCCAGCGACCGCCGCCGCCGGTGGTCGGCGCTCGACGAGGCGTCCGAGTGGGCGCCGAGCTGGGCGTGGGACGTCTCGCGCGTGCTGGCCGACGGCACCCGCCCGGGGCGCAACCAGGAGGCGGCCCGCATCGCCGCCTGGGAGGCGCACCACCTGATCGAGAACGGCGGCGAGATCCAGCTCATCGCGCTGTGGCTGCGCGCCGCGGGCGAGCCGCCGCCCGAACCCGCGCCCCCGCCCGACCCGGCGCCCCTGCGCCTTGGGCAGGCCGCGCGGCTGCTGGTGATCCTCGGACCCGGCGACGTCCCCGCCCGCAGCGAGCACCTGCGCCTGGCGGCGCGCGCCGCCGGCGCCGTCGGCGGCTGGGCGCAGCTGCGCGGGTTCCTGGACGGCCTGGACCTCACGACCCCCGACGCCCGCCGGGCGGTGCGGGCGGCGGTCGGCGCGATGCAGCCGAAGGCGCTCATGTCGCGCCGCGCGTGGAACGCGCTGCGCTCCCGCCTGCCGCGCCTGCCGGAGGCGGAGGCGGTCGGCGTGGGCGAGCAGCGCCGCAAGCAGAGCGACGACGGCGAGGGGTCGGGGTCGTCGCGGCCGCGCCGCCGCCGTCGCCGGCGGCTGCGCTCCGGAGGGGAGGGTGGCGCCAACGGCGCCCAGGCGCCCGACGGCGCCCAGCCCGAGCGCCGCGACCCGTCCGCCGGCGGCAACGGCGACGGGACCCCCGCGGAGGGGGCCGCCCCCGCACGCCGGCGCCGCCGCAGGCGCCGGAGGCCGCGGTCGGCCGCGGCCGACGGCGGGAACGGGACCGGGAACGGCGGGAGCGGCGGGGGCGCGCCCGAGGGGTCGGGTCCGCCGCCCGCGGCCGAGGGGCCGTGAGCACCGTCCGCGGCGACCGCTCGGAGCTGGTCGCCGACGAGTTGTGGGAGCGGGTGCGGATG
>DASSBX010000102.1:0-8587 GCA_035698305.1 Miltoncostaeaceae bacterium
CGCGTGGTGGAGGACGTCATCCAGACCGACGCGGCCCTCAACCCCGGCAACTCCGGCGGCGCCCTCGCCGACAGCCGCGCCCGCCTGGTGGGCGTGAACACCGCCGTCGCCGGCGTGGGCCTGGGCCTGGCGGTCCCCGTCAACGCCACCACCCGCGGGATCATCGCCGCGCTCATGGGCGAGGGCCGGGTGCGCCGCGCGTACGTGGGGATCGCCGGCGGGCCGCGGCCGCTGCCCCCGCGGGGTCGCCACCAGGCTGGGACGCGACCGGGCCATCGAGGTGGTCGAGGTCGTCCCCGGCAGCCCGGCCGACCGGGCCGGGCTGCGCCCCGAGGACCTCATCGTCTCGGTCGACGGGGCGGACGTGACCGACGTCGGCGACCTGCAGCGGCTCATGACCGCCGAGCGGATCGGCCGCGAGCTCGCCCTCGGGGTGGTTCGCGGCGGCGACCGCACCACGATCGCCATCACGCCGGTGGAGCTGCGTCACCCCTAGGCGCACGGTCGAGCGCCGCCCGGGCCCGGGCGTAGGATCGCCCCCATGGACCTCCTGGAGCGCGACGAGGCCCTGGCGATCGTCGGAGCGGCGCTGGACGACGCATCGGGCGGCAGCGGCCGCGTCGTCCTCGTGACGGGCGAGGCGGGGATCGGCAAGTCGTCGCTGCTCGCGGCCGTCCCGCGGGCGCACGGCGGCGACCGCCGCTTCCTGACCGGGGCCTGCGACCCGCTGCTGACGCCGCGGGCGCTCGGGCCGTTCCACGACATCGCCCGGCAGGCGGGCGGCCGGCTGGCCGACGCCCTCCGCGGCGACGGCGGCCGCGAGGACCTGGTGGCGGCGCTGCTCGACGAGATCGCTGAGCGGCCGCCGCGGGTGCTGGTGATCGAGGACCTCCACTGGGCCGACGAGGGCACCCTCGACCTTCTGGCGCTGCTGGGGCGCAGGATCGGCGCCACCACCGCGACGCTGGTGGCCACCCTGCGGCCCGACGAGGCGGCCGACCGCCTGCGCGGCACGCTGGGGGAGCTGCCGTCGGCGGTGGTGCGACGCGTCGACCTGCGGCCGCTGGGCGCCGACTCGGTCGCCGAGCTGGCCCGCCGCGCGGGGCGCCCCGCCGGCGCCCTGCACCACACCACCGGCGGCAACCCCTTCTACGTCAGCGAGGTCCTGGCCGCCGCCCCGGGGGAGATCCCCGGCTCGGTCCGGGACGCCGTGCTCGCGCGGGCGCGCCGCCTGTCGCCCGGGGCCCGCGAGGTGCTCGAGATCGTGTGCGTCGTGCCGGGGCGCGCCGAGACCTGGCTGGTGGAGGCGGTGCTGGGGGGGTCCCCGGCGGGGCCGGTGGACGAGTCGGTGGCCGCGGGCATGCTGGAGCTCGACGGCGACAGCCTGCGCTTCCGCCACGAGATCGCCCGGGTCAGCGTCGAGGGCGAGCTGTCGCCGATGCGGCGCCGGGAGCTCGACGGGCGGGTGCTCGCCGTGCTCGGCGGGCGTGAGGGCGTCGACCGCGCCCGCGTCGTCCACCACGCCCGCCGGGCGGGGGACGCCGCCGCCGTGCTGGCCGCCGCGCCCGGGGCCGCCCGCGCCGCGGCCGTCGCGGGGGCCCACGCCCAGGCGGCCGAGCACCTGCGCGCCGCCCTGGAGTCGGTGGAGGACGACCCGTCGGAGCAGCGCGCCGAGCTGCTGGAGGGGCTGTCGGAGCAGGCGTACCTGTCGGGCGGCCCCGACGAGGCGCTGTCGACGCGGCGCGAGGCCCTGGCGATCCGCACCGCCCTGGGGCAGATCGCGGCCGCCGGCGAGGACGAGCGCTGGCTGTCGCGGCTGCTGTGGTGGGCGGGGCGGCGCGAGGAGTCGGAGGCCGCCGCCAAGCGCGCCGTCGCGCTGCTGGAGCCCCTCGGGCCCAGCCCGGGGCTGGCGATGGCCTACAGCACGCTGTCGCAGCTGAAGATGCTGGCGTGGCGGACGCCAGAGACCGTGAAGTGGGGGAGCATGGCGATCGAGATGGCGCGGGAGCTCGGTGACCGCGCGACCCTGGCGCACGCCCTCAACAACGTGGGCACCGCCCTCGCGGCGGACGATGCCGACGAGGGCCTCGACATGCTGGAGGAGGCGATCGCCATCGCCACCGAGGACGGCGAGCACGACCACGCCGCCCGCGGCCTGGTGAACCTCGGCTGGGGGCGGCTGCTGCGCCGCGAGTACGACCCGGCGTTCCGCACGATCGAGCGGGGGCTGGCGTTCGCCCGGGCCAACGACCTGCGCTTCTACGACCAGTACCTGCTGGGGATGCGCGCGTGGGGCCGGCTGGACACGGGGGACTGGGCCGGGGCGGAGGACGACGGGCGCGCGGTCATGGCCATCGACGCCCTGAACGCGACGATCAGCGCCCACCCGGGGATGGTCGCCCTGGGCCGGGTGCTGGTGCGGCGCGGCGAGCCGGGGGGCGAGGAGCTGCTGGAGGAGACGTGGCGCCGGGCGGAGGTGGCCGACGAGGCGCAGCGGCTGGTCCCGAGCGCGTGCGCGCTGGCCGAGGCCGCGTGGCTGGCGGGCGACGTCGCCGCGGCGCGCCGTCACGCCGACGCCGCGATCGAGGCCGCCGGGTGGACGTCGCTGCCCACGCACGAGCGCACCGCGTCGGAGGCGCGGTTCTGGCTGTGGCGCGCGGGCGGCGACCCGCAGGGCGCCGAGGCGTCCGAGGAGCCGTACCGGCTGGCCATGGCGGGGGAGCCGCGGGCCGCGGCCCGGGCGTTCGCGGAGCGCGGCGCCGTGTACGAGGCCGCGGACGTCCTGAGCGGCTCGGACGAGGAGGACGACCTGCTCGAGGCGCTGGCCACGTTCGACCGCCTCGGCGCCGCCCGGCCCGCCGCCCTGCTGCGGGCGCGCCTGCGCGAGCGCGGCGCCCGGTCGGTGCCGCGCCCGCGGCGCGCCGCCGCGCCCGACGGCCCCGACGGCCTGACCCGACGCCAGCGCGAGGTGCTGGAGCTGGTGGCCGAGGGGCTCACCAACGGCCAGATCGCCGAGCGGCTGGTGATCTCCGAGCGGACGGTCGACCATCACGTCGCGGCGGTGCTCCGGACGCTCGGCGTGTCGGGCCGCGCCGAGGCCGCCGCGCGGCTCACCGGGGCGGGCCGGCGCCCGTGACCCCGGAGGAGCTCACGAGGCTGGAGGCGCTGCTGCGCGTGCCGAGCATCAGCGCGATGCCCGAGCACGCGGGCGACATGGCGGCGGCGGCGGCGATGATCGCCGACGAGATCCGGCGCGCCGGAGGCGAGGCGGAGGTGCGCGAGACGCCCCGCCACCCGCTCGTGCTGGGCGAGGTGCCGGCGTCTCCGGGGTTCCCGGACGCGCCGCGGGTGCTGCTCTACGGGCACTACGACGTGCAGCCGCCCGGCGACCCGGGGCTGTGGACGTCGCCGCCGTTCGCGCCGGAGGTCCGCGACGGGAACCTGTACGCGCGGGGCGCGAGCGACGACAAGGGCAACCTGTTCATGCTCCTCGCGGCCGTGCAGCGCCTGGCCGCGGCCGGCGAGCTGCCGGTGCGGGCGGCGTTCGTGGTGGAGGGGGAGGAGGAGAGCGGCGGGACGTCCGCGCTCGACCACTTCGCCGACGAGCCCGGGCCCGCGGTCGGCGCCGTGATCTTCGACAGCCACATGATCGGCCCCGGCCGCCCCACGATCTGCACGGGCGTGCGGGGGATGGTGTTCCGCCGCCTCGGCGTCCGCACGGCCGGCGTCGACGGGCACAGCGGGCTGTACGGGGGCGCCGCGCTCAACGCGGCGCACGCGCTGGTCGCGATCCTCGCCGCGGTCTCGCCCCGCGACGGGCGGCTGCCCGACGCCCTCTACGCCGGGGTCGCCCCCGCCGGCGTGGAGGAGGTGGCGGCCTGGGAGCTGCTGCCGTCCGGCGCCGAGGCGCTCGCGGCCGCGGGGCTGCGGCCCGCCGACCCCGGGGCGGCGGAGGGCTTCTACATGCGCACGCTGGCGTCGCCGTCCCTCGACGTGCACGGGCTCTCCGGCGGCGAGGCCGTCGCGGTGAAGACGATCGTCCCGTCGCAGGCCTCCGCGATGCTGTCGCTGCGCCTGGCGCCCGGGCAGGACGCCGAGGAGATGGCCGGCGTGCTGGACGGCCTGCTGCGGGCGGCGGCGCCACCGGGGGCTGAGGTGACGATCGACGACCTGGGCGTGGCGCTCCCCGCCGCGCTCGACCCGGCCGACCCGGTGCTGGCTGCTGCCGCCGAGGGCATCGCGCGCGCCACCGGCTGGACGCCGGTGCCGGTGAGGATCGGCGGGACGCTGCCGGTGGTGGCGGTGCTGGTGGGACGCGGCATCCCGACGGTGCTCACCGGCTTCGGGATGCCGACCGACCGGATCCACGCCCCCGACGAGCACCTCCGGTATGAGCACCTGGGGATCGGCACCCGGGCGGCGATGGAGATCCTCCGCTCCCTCGGTGACATCCGGCCCTCCGCCCCCCGGTAGGATCACCGGCTGGACCGGTGTCGATTCAGGGGGTCGAGGTGGCGGAGGAGCTCTGGGGCGGGGAGACCCGCAAGGCGGTCGAGAACTTCCCGGTGTCGGGCGAGCGCGTGCCGCTTCCGGTGGTGCGCTGGCTGGGCCGGATCAAGGGGGCCGCGGCGCGGGTCAACGCCGAGCTCGGGCTGCTGGACGCCGGCATCGCGGAGCGCATCGGCGCGGCGGCGGACGCCGTCGCCGCCGGGGAGCACGACGACCAGTTCCCGGTCGACGTCTTCCAGACCGGCTCGGGCACGTCGTCGAACATGAACGCCAACGAGGTCATCGCGAACCTCGCCGGGGAGGGCGTCCACCCGAACGACCACGTCAACTACGGGCAGAGCTCGAACGACGTGTTCCCGTCGGCGGTGCACGCCGCGGCGCTCGAGGAGGTGGTGGATCGCCTGCTGCCCGCCCTCGACCACCTCGCGGGCGCCCTGCAGGCCAAGGCCGAGGCGTGGAAGGACGTCGTCAAGACCGGCCGCACCCACCTGATGGACGCGGTTCCGGTGACGCTGGGTCAGGAGTTCGCCGGCTACGCCGCCCAGATCCGCGAGGGCCGCGACAGGGTGTCCGACGCGACGAAGCGCCTCGGCCAGATCCCGCTCGGCGGCACCGCCGCCGGAACGGGCCTCAACACGCACGCCGAGTTCGCCGCGAAGGTGCGGGCGCGCCTCGCCGCCGACACCGGCCTGCCCATCTCCGCCCCCGCCGACCCGTTCGAGGCGCAGGGCGCCCGCGACGGACTGGTGGAGGTCTCCGGGGCGCTGAAGGTGGTGGCCGTCTCGCTCACGAAGATCGCGAACGACCTCGCCATCATGGGCAGCGGCCCGCGCGCCGGCCTGGCCGAGCTGCTCCTGCCGGAGCTGCAGAAGGGCTCGTCGATCATGCCGGGCAAGGTGAACCCGGTGATCCCCGAGGTCGTGCTGCAGGTCGCCGCCCAGGTGATCGGCAACGACATGGCGGTCACGATCGGCGGGATGCAGGGCAACTTCGAGCTGAACGTGCGCATCCCGCTGCTCGCGCGGAACGTACTCGGGTCGGTGCACCTGCTCACCACCACGTCCCGCCTGTTCGCCGACCGCTGCATCGCCGGCATCGAGCCGAACATGCCGCGGCTGGAGGAGCTCGCCGAGAGCAACCTCCAGGTGGCGACCGCCCTCAACCCCATCATCGGCTACGACAAGGGCGCCGCGATCGTGAAGGAGGCGACCGCCAGCGGCCGCGCCCTGCGCGAGGTGGCACGCGAGCACGGCGTCGACGAGGCGGTGCTCAACGAGGCCCTCGACCTGCGCAGGATCGCCGCCGGGAGCGGCGCCTGACGCACGGCCGGGAGACGGACCCGGGAGGGGTCGCCGGCGTGAGGATCGTGTGCGGCATCGACGACTCGGACGGCGCGCTCCGCGCCGCCCGGGTCGCCGCCGACCTCGCGCGACGGCTCGACGCCCACCTGGTCGTCGCCATCGTCGTCTCCCCGGTGCTCCACGTCCCGCCGGAGGGGCGCACGCCGGGGGGCGGTTCCGACCGGGAGGCGCTCCTGGCCGACCGCCGGGAGCGCGCGGGCGCCGTCCTCGCCCGCGCCGCCCGCGCCGCGGGGGTCGCCGACGACGCGGATCTGAAGGTGCTGGCCGGGGACGCGGCGCGCGTGCTCATCGCCGAGGCGCGGGTGGACGACGACCCGGCGCTCATCGTCGTCGGCTCCCGCGGGCAGGGCGCCATCCGGGCGGCGATCCTCGGCAGCGTGTCGTCGCAGCTCGTGCGCGAGTCGCCCTGCCCGGTCGTGGTGGTGCCCGCCGGGTAGGGTGCGTCGCGCCCGAGCCGGAGGAGGCGCGCATGCGGGTGCGGGTGCGGGAGATCATGTCGAGCCCTGCGGTGAGCGTGCCGTCCACCGCCACCGTCCGCGAGGCCGCCGCCACGATGGTCGCGCACCGGATCAACTCGGTGGTGGTCGTCGACCCGGGCGGGTCGCCGCCGGTCCTCGGGCTGCTCACCGAGGAGGAGGTCGAGCTCGCCGAGACGGTGGTGCCGTTCGCGGTGCCGTCCGTGCGCGCCGTGCGGCTCATGGACCTGTGGGCCCAGGACGCCGAGCAACTCGACGAGGCCCTGCGCGAGATCGCGGGGCGCTCGGTCGCCGACGTCATGCGGTCGCCGGTCGAGACGGTGGAGCCCGACGTCGAGGTGTACGCGGCGATGAGCCGGATGGCGCGGCTCGGCATCACCCGGATGCCGGTGGTGGAGGACGGCGGGCTCATCGGCCTGGTCGCCCGCCACGACATCATGAAGATCATCGCGGGGCGCGCCGGCCCCTGACGCCCCGGCGCGCCGGCGGGTCAGGCCTCCTCGTCGCGGCGCTCGCGGCGGCGCCGGGCGGCGCGGGCGATGGCGTGGCCGGCGAGGGGCGAGGTGATCAGCACGAACACGAGCACGAGCGCCGCGCTCGTGATGATCTCCGCGCTGCGCGTCGCCGGGGCGGCCAGCAGCACCAGGATCACGGCCGGCCCCGTGACGAGCCCGCCGGGGTGCACCTGGTGGAAGATGTCCGGCATCCGCAGCAGCCCGTAGAGGCCGATGGTGGCCAGCAGCAGGCCGAGCATCAGCACCACCACGCCGAGGGCGTCGAGCACGGCCCCCATCAGAACGGCCGTCCCCGGGTGACGTAGCGGGCCACCACGAGCGTCGCCGTGAACGACAGCAGCGCGAGCGCCAGGGCCGCGTCGATGTAGTACGAGACGTCCCGCTGGTACGACAGGATCGTGAGCAGCGCCACCACGATCGAGACCAGCACGTCCAGCGCCAGGATGCGGTGCATGGCGTCCCGGGCCCGCAGCAGCAGCAGGCCGCCGCCGAGCACCAGCAGCGTCGCCCAGCCCAGCGCGATGTCGAGGGCGAGATCGGGCATCAGTGCGGCACCCGCCGCCGCCACCGCTCGTGGACCCGCCGGTGGCGGGCCCGCGTCGCGTCGCCGTCGCTCGCGTCCACCAGGTGCACCGTCATCATGTCGCGGCCGCGGTCGACGTCCACGACGACCTCGTCCGGGGCCTCGCCCGTCAGGAGGCCCCACATCGCCAGCTCGTGGGGGGTGCGGTCGCCGCGCGGCACCTCCACGAAGCCGGGCGCGCCCCGCGCGCCCAGGCAGAAGAGGACCACCCGCCAGCTGCCGACCACCATCTCGCCCGCGGTCCGCAGCAGCGTGTCGATCGACGCGACGGCCACCGCCAGCGACTCCGCCCGCGGGCGCGCGGGCCGGCGGGGGCGCAGCGCGACCGCGATGGACAGGCCGATGACCCCGCCCACCAGCACGTCGCCGGGCGCGACGCTGGTCAGCACCATCAGGTAGACGCCGGTCAGCGCGGCGGCGCGCAGCAGGATCCCGATCACGGCTGCGTCCCCGCGAGCGACGCGGCCGCGTCGTGGCTCAGCGACAGGAGCGGCTCCGGCCACAGGCCCGCCGCCAGGATGGTGAGCGCCAGCACGCCCACGACGGCCTGCTGGCCCCGGCGGCTCGACGGGCCCGGCCCCGACCGGGCCGGGCGCCAGAAGTCGTACTGGTACACCTGCAGCGCGTAGACGAACGACAGGGCGCCGCCGATGAACACCAGGACAATGAGGGCGGGGTTGTCGGCCACGGCGCGGAACAGCTCCAGCTTGCCGACGAAGCCGGCGGCCGGCGGGATGCCGATCACGCTCATGGCGCCGAGCGCGAAGACGGCGCCCACGAGGGCGCCGCGCATGCGGGCGGTCAGGAACAGCAGGGTCTTGTTCATCGCGTTCACAGCCGTGTAGAGGATTGCGGCGGCGAACCCCACGGGTCCGCCCACCCCGATGGCGACGAGCACGTAGCCCACCTGCCCGATGGCCGAGTAGGCGAGCATCTCCGACGAGGTGCGCCGCGAGATCGCCAGCACCCCGCCGTAGATGATCGAGGCGGAGCCGAGCACGACGAGCCCCGCGGAGGCCAGCTCCAGCTCGCGCGGCAGCAGCTCGCCGCCGAACCGCAGCAGCCCGTAGGCGCCGATGTTGGCGAGGCCGCCGCTCAGGATCGCCGCCACCGCGGGGCGGGCGCCGGTGTACACCGTGGGCA
>DASSBX010000103.1:0-10274 GCA_035698305.1 Miltoncostaeaceae bacterium
CAGGCGCACCGGACGGGCGACGGCCTCGGCCGGCGGCAGCGCCGCCGGGCCGAGCCGCGTCCAGGGCTCCCGTGCCGGGCTAGGAGAGGTAGGGGGCGACGCCGACCGCCTGCTGGGCGGCGTCCATCACCATCTCCGAGACGGTCGGGTGGGCGTGGATGATCTCGCCCAGCTCCGGCACCGTGAGGCCGTCGGAGATGGCGACGCCGACCTCGTGGATCAACTCGACGGCATGGACGCCCATGATCGTGGCGCCCAGCAGCAGCTTGGTGTCGGCGTCCATCACCAGCTGCGCGTAGCCGTCGGCCTCGCCCTCGGCCAGCGCCTTCCCCGACCCGATGAAGCGTGCCTGGCCGAGCTTCACGTTGTGGCCGGCCTCCTTCGCGGCGTCCGCGTTCAGGCCGACGGTCGCGATCTCCGGGTGGGTGTAGATGCAGCTCGGGACCACGGTCCGGTCCATCGGGATCATCTGACCCGTCAGGGCGTTCTCGACCGCCCGGCCGCCCTCCGCCGACGCGAGGTGCGCGAGCTGGAGCCCGCCGATGCAGTCGCCGACCGCCCACACCTTCGGGTTGGCGGTGCGCAGGTACTCGTCGACCACCACGTGGCCCCGCTCGGTGACCTCGACCCCGATCTCCTCCAGGCCGATGCCCGCCGCCTGCGACCTGCGGCCGACCGAGACGAGCAGCTTCTCGGCGGAGATCTCCGTGCCGTCGTCGAGCGTCACCGTGACGCCGTCGTCGCGGTAGTCGGTGATCGTCGCCTGCTTGCCCAGGTGGACGACCACGCCCTCCTTCTCCATCAGCTTCTGGAACTGGGTGGCGGTGCGGTTGTCGATGCCGGCGAGCAGGCGGGGCAGGATCTCCACGATCGTGATCTGGGTGCCCAGCGCGGCGAACAGGCTGGCGAACTCGCAGCCGATGACGCCGCCGCCGACCACGACCATGCTCTCCGGGACGCTCTCCAACCGCAGGATCTCGTTGGAGGTCAGCACCGCCGGGTGGTCCATGTCGTAGCCGGGGAGCCCGTCCGGCTCGGTGCCGACGCAGACGACCAGGTGGTCGTAGGGGATGCGCTCGTCGCCCACCACCACCGCATCGCCGTCGACGCGGCCCTCGCCCTTGACGACGGTCACCCCCTTGCGCTTCGCGGCGGTCTCGACGCCCCTGCGCATCTGGAGGACCACGTCCTCCTTGCGGCTCATCATCTTCGGGAAGTCGAACGAGACCTCGGGCACCACCAGCCCGTACTCGTCGGCGCGGCGCACCCGGCGCAGCAGGTCGGCGGTGGCCAGGAGGGCCTTCGTCGGGATGCAGCCCCAGTTCAGGCAGGTCCCGCCCAGCTCCGCGCGCTCGATCATCGTCACCTGCGCGCCGAGCTGTGCCGCGCGCAGGGCGGCGACGTCGCCGGCCGGGCCACCGCCCAGCACGACGACCCGGGTGCCATCGGTCATTCCGTCTCCTGGTCCGGATCCACGGCGGCTGCGAGGAGCCGCTCCTGCTCGGCCTGGTGGGCCTGCGGATACCCCTCGCTGGGGCTCGCGCGGCGCGCACGACCGACGTACTTCAACTGTACGCCGTCGGGCAAGTCGCGCTCGAGCTGGAGCCGCACGAACTCCCAGGCGCCCATGTTCCTCGGCTCCTCCTGGACCCACGTGACGGTCTCGAGGTTCGGGTAGGAGGCCGTCAGCTCCCGGATGTCCTCCTTCGGGAAGGGGTACAGCAGCTCGACCCGCGCGATCGCGAGCTCGGACCGGTCCGCGCGGCCGGCGTGCGAGTCGAGGTCGTGGAACACCTTGCCGCTGCAGAGGATCAGGCGGGTGATCGCGTCGCGATCGACCACGCGCGCGTCGTCGATGACGGGCTGGAAGCGGCCCTCCGACAGGTCCTTCAGGGTGGACGACGCGGACTTCGCGCGCAGCAGGCTCTTCGGCGTGAAGATGATGAGCGGCCGCTGCCGGTCGGTCAGCGCCTGCTTGCGGAGCAGGTGGAAGTAGTTGGCCGCCGTCGAGCAGTTGGCCACACGGACGTTGTCCTCGGCGGCCGCCTGCAGGAACCGCTCGATGCGGGCCGAGGAGTGCTCGGGGCCGTTGCCCTCGTAGCCGTGCGGCAGCAGCAGCGTGAGGCGAGACGTCTCGCCCCACTTGGCGCGGCCCGACACGATGAACTGGTCGATCATGATCTGGGCGCCGTTGGCGAAGTCGCCGTACTGCGCCTCCCAGAGCACGAGCGCCTCGGGCGCCTGGGTGCTGTACCCGTACTCGAAGCCGACCGCGGCCGCCTCCGACAGCGGGCTGTTGTGCAACTCGAACGACGCCGACGCGCGCAGCAGGTTGGCCATCGGCGTGTACACGCGGCCGGTGTGCGGCGTCCACGTCTCGCCCTCGCCCACGTCGTGCAGCTCCAGGTGGCGCTGGGTGAACGTGCCGCGCGCCGTGTCCTGGCCGGTGAGGCGGATCGGCACGCCCTCGGTGAGCAGCGACGCGAAGGCCAGCGCCTCGGCGTGGGCCCACATGATGCCGCCCGCCTCGCCGAGCGCCTCGCGGCGGCGCTCCAGCTGGGGCACCAGCTTCGGATGGATGGTGAAGCCCTCGGGCACGGTGAGCAGCTGCTCGTTGAGCGACCGCAGCACGTCGGCCGACACCGCGGTGCTCATCGCCGCGCGGGTGGTGGGCGTGCGCAGGCCGTCGGCGAACGGGTCGGTGCCCAGCTCGCCGCGCGTCGTCACGGCGTCGTGCGCCTCGCGCATGCGCCGCTCCGCCGCACCGATCATCTCGTCCACCTGCTCGCGCGTCAGCAGGCCCTCGTCGATGAGCTTCTGCGCGTAGATCTTGCTGACCGGCGGGTGCGCCTTGATGGTGCGGCTCATCACCGGCTGCGTGTAGGCCGGCTCGTCCAGCTCGTTGTGGCCGAGGCGCCGGTAGCCGATCAGGTTGATCAGCACGTCGCGCTGGTAGCGCTCGCGGTAGGCCACGGCGATCTGCGCCGCCGACAGGCAGGCGTCGATGTCGTCGGCGTTCACGTGGATGACCGGGATGTCGAAGCCGCGCGCCAGGTCGCTCACGTGATACGTGGAGCGCGAGTCGTACGGGTCGGTGGTGAAGCCGATCTGGTTGTTCCCGATGATGTGGACGGTGCCGCCGGTGGTGTAGCCGCGCAGCGCCTGCAGGTTGAGAGTCTCGGCCACGACGCCCTGGCCGGTGAACGCCGCGTCGCCGTGGACCAGCACCGGCACGCTGCGCGTCGGGTCGTGGCGCGCCTCGCGCGACGTGCGCGAGGTCTGAAGCGCGCGGGTGTGGCCCTCGGCGACGGCGTTGACCTGCTCCAGGTGGCTCGGGTTGGCGGCCAGCTTCACGGTCACCGGGCGGCCGCTGCGCGTGACGTACGTGCCCTCGGCGCCGAGGTGGTACTTCACGTCGCCCGCCGTCTCGCGCGCGTCCTCGTCGCCCGACTCGAACGCCATGTGGCCCTCGAACTCCGCCAGGATCGACTCGGTCGGGCGGCCCACCACGTGGGTGATGAACGCGAGGCGGCCGCGGTGGGCCATGCCCATCACGACCTCGCCGACGCCCTCGGCGGCCGACAGCTCGATGACCTGGTCGGTGATCGGCACGAGCGCGTCGACGCCCTCGATCGAGAAGGTCTTCTGGCCCAGGTAGGTGCGGCGCAGGAAGCGCTCGAACGCGTCGACCTCCACGAGCCGCTCCAGCGTCGCGACGCGGCGCTCGCCGGGGAGGGGCTCGCGGAAGCGGCCCGACTCGATCACGCCGCGCAGCCAGAGGCGCTTCTGGTGGTCGGAGATGTGCTCGATCTCGTAGGCGATCGTGCCGCAGTAGGCCTTCTTCAGCTCCGGCAGCGCCGCGGCGAACGATTCGCCCGGCACCTTGATCCGCAGGACCGAGCTGGGGATCCGGGCCATCACCTCGGGCGTCAGGTTCACCTGGTCCGGGGTCAGGGCGGGGTCGCCGGGCGGCGGGGCGCCGAGCGGGTCGAGCTGCGCGGCCAGGTGGCCGTGGCTGCGGTGTGCCTTCACCAGCGACATGGCGGCGGCGACGCCCGCCAGCAGCGCGTCGTCGGCCACGGCGGGGACGCCCGCCGGCGCGCCCGCGGCGGCGGGCGCCGGCGCGGCCGCGGTGAGCGGGATCGGGCCGGGGGCCGGGCCCGCCGGGATGTCGGCGGCGCGCGACAGGCCCAGGCTCTCGCGGACCTCCTCGTAGAACCCGGCGTCGCCCGCCAGCAGTCGGTCGATCTCGCCGAGGAAGGAGCCGCTCTCGGCGCCCTGGATGACGCGGTGGTCGTACGTCGAGGTCATCGTCATGACCTTCTCGACGCCCAGGGCGGCGAGCGTGTCCGGATGGGCGTTGCCGAGGCCCGGCGGGAAGGCGATCGAGCCGGTCGCCACGATGGTGCCCTGGCCCTCCATGAGGCGCGGCACCGAGGCGACGGTGCCGAGGCCCCCCGGGTTGGTGAGCGTGACGGAGGCGCCCCGGAGCTCGTCGGGCTTCACCTGGCCCGAGCGGGTGCGCCCGACCAGGTCGTCGTAGGCCCGGCGGAAGCCGTCGAACCCGGCGCCGGCGGCGTCGCGGACCACGGGGACCAGCAGCGAGCGGCTGCCGTCCTTGCGCTCCACGTCCACGGCGAGGCCCAGGTTCACGCTGCCGCGCACGAGCTTGGTGGGCTTGCCGTCCACCTCGGTGAAGGCGGTGCCCATGACCGGGTATGCCTGGACGGCCTTCACGATGGCCCACGCGATCAGGTGGGTGAACGACAGCTTCTCGTCGCGGCCGGCGGCCTTCAGGTCGCCGTTGATCTTCCGCCGCTGCGCGTCGAGGACGCCCACGGTGAGCGTGCGGAACGTGGTCGCGGTGGGGATCGACAGGCTCGCGTTCATGTAGCCGGCCAGCGCGGCGGCGGGGCCGCGCAGCGGCACGGCCTCCTCGCCCGCGGCGGGGGCGGCGCCGGACGCGGCGGCCACCACGTCCTCCTTGCGGATCATCCCGCCCGCGCCGGTGCCCGTGAGGGTGCCGGGGTCGATCCCGTGCTCCAGCGCCAGGCGGCGGGCGACGGGGGAGATCCGCGGCCACGCGACCTCGGCGCCAGGGGGCGCCTCGCCGGCGGCGGGCGCGGCGGGCCCGGGCCGGGCCTCCTCGGGCGGCGCGGCGGCGGGCGGCGGCGCGGACGACGCGCCGGCGGCGCCGGCCTCGACGTGCCCCAGCGGCTGGCCCACGGTGAACGTCGCGCCGTCCTCGACCTCGATCGACGCGAGGCGACCGGCGGCGGGCGCCGGCACCTCGAGGTCGACCTTGTCGGTCGAGACCTCCAGCAGGATCTGCTCCGCCTCGACGGCGTCGCCCACGGCGACGCGCCACTCCACGACGGTGCCCTCGGTCACCGACTCCATGTCGGGCAGGACGATCGGGATCATCTCGCCCGGCCCGGCGTCGGCGGCCGGCGCCTCGGGCGCGGGCGCCGCGGCGTCGGCGGCGGGCGCCTCGGGCGCGGGGGCGGCGGGCTCCGCGGCCGCGGCCGGGGCGCCGCCGTTGCCGCCGTCCGAGGCGGGGGCGGCGCCGTCACCCGTCGTCAGCTCCGCGAGGAGCGCGCCCACCTCGACGGTCTCGCCGGGGGCGGCGACGATCTTCACGACGGTGCCCGCCGCGGGGGCCGGCACCTCGACGTCCACCTTGTCGGTGGTCACGTCCAGGAGCGTGTCGCCCACGGCGACCGCGTCGCCCTCCTTGACCCTCCACTCGACCACGACGCCCTCGGTGACCGATTCACCGAGCTCGGGGAGGAGGACCTTGACTGTCTGGGAGGAGGTGGTGGCCACGCCGACGACCTAATCTACCGCGATCCGTCCGCGGGTGTCGGAGGGCGGGGAGGGCGGTGACAGCCGTCCCGCCTTATGGCGATCATCACGAAGTCGCCCCTGCGCGGCTGGGGTCCCACCCGCGATGCGGCGCGCCCCACCGGTCCCGCCCGGCCGGTGCTACTCGCCGAGCTCCAGGATGCGCTCCATCGCCTCGGCCACCGCGTCGCGCTGGCTCTGGGTGAGGCGGCCGAGCCGGGCGATGACGGCGTCGGAGTCCTCGCGCTCGAGATCCCGGGCGACCCGGGTGAGCTCACGGAGGGCGCCCTGGCGCTCCCAGTCGTCCACCGGCGGGTCCGCGATCTCCGTGGTCCGCCTGGCACGGTGCTCCGACACGGGGAGGACCTTACCCTCGCCCGCGCCGTGCACAGCCCCCCGAACGTCCAGTCCTGCGCGGGCGGGGTCAGGCTCTGCTATCGTTGACTGCGCAACGAAATGACGGACCAGACGCGACAGCTCCCCGCCGAGACGACCCTCGGCCCCGTTCGCCTCCGGGCGGCCGACCTCGATCGCATGGCGGCGTTCTACAGCCGCGCGGTCGGCCTCCGCGAGCTCGGGCGCGCCGGCTCCGAGGTGCTGCTCGGCACCGGGGACGGGACGGTGCTGGTCGAGCTGGAGGGCGACCCGTCCGCCCCGCCGCGGCCGGGGGGCTCCACCGGGCTGTTCCACCAGGCGATCCTGGTGCCCACGCGTGCCGACCTCGCCGTGGCGCTGCGGCGCGTGATCGACGCCGGCTGGCAATTCACCGGCGCCTCCGACCACCTGGTGAGCGAGGCGCTGTACCTCGACGACCCCGAGGGCAACGGCATCGAGATCTACCGCGACCGGCCGCGCGACGAGTGGCGTCGCGACGAGACCGGCGAGATCGCGATGGCGACGCTGCCGATGGACCTGGAGGGCGTGCTCGCGTCGGCGTCGGAGGGGACGCCGGACGAGGGGATGCCCGACGGGACGGTCATGGGGCACGTCCACCTGCAGGTGGCCGACGTCCCCGAGGCCGAGCGCCACTACGGCGACGGCCTCGGCCTGGACGTGACCGTGCGCGGGTACCCCGGCGCCCTGTTCATGTCGGCCGGCGGCTACCACCACCACCTGGGCCTCAACACGTGGGGCACCCGCGGGGGGCCGCCGTCCCCGGCCGGCTCGCGCGGGCTGGTGCGCTACCGCGTCGTGGTCCCGGGGGCGGACGACCTGCGGGCCGTCGCCGCGCGGCTGGACGCGGCCGGCGTGGGCGCCGAGCCGCGCGACGGGGGTCTGGAGATCGTGGATCCCTCCGGCAACCGGGCGCTCGTGGAGGCGGCGCGGGACTGAACCGGCGCACGGCCGGGTAGTGCCCGGGCGTGTCAGGTCCCGGCAGGTCCCCCAGGGCGGCGCTCGTCGACATCGACGGCACGCTCGTCGATTCGAACTACCAGCACGCCCTCGCGTGGTTCCGGGCGCTGCGGCGCCACGGCGTGACGTGCGAGGTCCGGGTGCTGCACCACCTCATCGGGATGGGCGGAGACCAGATCGTGACGACCGTCGCGGGCGAGGAGGTGGAGCGCCGCGACGGCGACGCGATTCGCGAGGCCGAGGCGGCGCTGTTCCGGGAGATGATCGACGAGGTCGTCGCGCTCCCGGACTCCCGGCGCCTGCTGGAGGCGCTCGCGGAGCGGGCGCGGGCGGTGGTCCTGTCGAGCTCCGCGAAGCCGGACGAGGCCGAGCACTACATCGACCTGCTCGATGCCCGGCACCTGGTGGACGGGTGGACCACATCTGAGGACGTCGACGCCACCAAGCCCGAGCCCGACCTGATCCAGGCGGCCCTCGACACGGCCGGCGGCGGGCCGGCGCTGATGATCGGCGACTCCACGTGGGACTGCCGCGCCGCCGCCCGCGCGGGGGTGCCCACCGTCACCATCCTGACCGGCGGCTACTGCCGCCAGGAGCTGCTGGACGCCGGGGCCGTCGCGGTGTTCGACACGGTCGCGGACGCCATCGACGGGATCGCCGGGGACGACCTGCTCGCGTGAGCCGGGTGGCGGTGGAGCTGAGCTTCGACGACGGGCCGGATCCCGTCTGGACCCCCGCCGTCCTCGACGCCCTGGCCGCGGAGGGCGCGCAGGCGACGTTCTTCGTCCTGGGGCCGCGGGCGCTGGAGCACCGCGGCGTGCTGGCCCGGATCGCGGCGGAGGGGCACGAGATCGGCCTGCACGCCTGGGAGCACGTGCGCCACGGCGAGCGCACCCGCGCCGACCTGGAGCGCGACACCGACCGCGCGCTGGCGGCGCTCGCCCAGCTCGGGGTGCGGCCGCGGCGCTGGCGCACCCCGTGGGGCGACGTGGCGGCGTGGACGGAGGCGGTCGCCGCCGACCGCGGCCTGGACGTGACCGGCTGGACGGCCGACTCGCACGACTGGCGCGGCGACCCTGCCGAGGCGATGCTCGCCGCCCTGGTCCCCGACCTGGGGCCGGGCGGGATGGTGCTGATGCACGACGGCCTCGGCCCGGGCGCGCTGCGGGGCGACTGCCGCGAGACGGTGCGGCTCATCGGGCCGCTGTGCGGCGCGATCCGGGGCCGGGGCTGGGACACGGGTCCCGCTCCGCTCGGCGACGTGCTGGCGGTGATCGCCGCGGGCGCCACGGCGCGCGACGCGGCGCCCCCCGCCTTCCCCGAGGGCGCGATGCGGCTGCTGGAGCGCGCCGGCGTCGCCGCGGCCGCGGTTCCCGGCGCCCGGCCGGCGCCGACCCCCGGGGAGGAGTGGGCCCTGGTGCGGCGGGTGGCGCGGGCCGACGGGTCGCTGGCGCGCATCCTCGACGGCCACCTGAACGCGGTGGAGCGGGTGGCGCTGCTCGCGCCCGAGCCCCTGCGCGGCGAGGAGTTGGCCGCCGTCGCCGCCGGGGAGCGGCGCATGGGGGTGTGGGGCGCCGACCCGCTCCCGGCGGAGGGGCCGCGCGCGGCGCTGCACGGGCCGCCCGGCGACCGCCGCATCACCGGGGAGAAGGTGTTCTGCTCCGGCGCCGGGGGCATCGACCGCGCGCTCGTCACCGCCGCCGACCGCGCCGGGCGGCCGCTGCTGGCGCTCGTCGACCTCTCCGAGGGTGTTTCCATCGACCGCGGCTGGTACCGCGGCTCGGGCCTGCGCACGGCGGAGAGCCACCGCGTGCGATTCGACGACGCCCGCGTGCTCGCCGTGCTGGGCGCGCCGGGCGAGCTCGCGCGCGAGCCGTGGTTCTCGCGGGACGCCATCCGCACCGCCGCCTGCTGGGCGGGCATCGCCGACCGGGCCGCCGACGCCGCGCTGGCGGCGCTGGCGGGGCGGCCACAGCCGGGCGACCTGGAGGCCCTTGCGGCGGGGCGGATCCTGGGCGCCGTGGCGACCACCGACCGCTGGCTGGACGGGGCGGCGCGCGAGGCGGCCGACCCCGGCGCGGACCTGCGGGCGACCTCGGTGCAGCTGCGCGCCGCCGTGGCCGACGCCTGTCGGACGATCCTGGACGAGGCGGCGCGGGCGACGGGCTCGCGGCCGCTGGTGGACGGCGGCCACCTGGACCGCTGCCGCCGCGACCTGGATCTGTTCCTGCTGCAGCACCGCCTGGACCCCATGGTGGCGCGCCTCGGGCGCGCCGAGCTGGAGCGTCGCACGTGAGGACGAGGATGGGCGCCGCCTACTTCGAGGCCCTGTACGCCGCCGACGACGACCCGTGGGACTTCGCCACCAGCGCGTATGAGCGGGCCAAGTACGACCACACCCTGGCGGCGCTGGGCGATCGGCGCTTCCTCCGCGGCCTGGAGGTGGGCTGCTCGATCGGCGTGCTCACCGAGCGGCTGGCGGGGCGCTGCGAGCGCCTCCTGGCCGTCGACGTGGCGGCGGCCGCGGTGGCCCGCGCGCGCGCCCGGCTGCGGGGCGCGCCGGGCGTGATCGTGGAGCGGCGGGCGCTGCCCGAGGAGATGCCCGACGGTCCGTTCGACCTGATCGTGGCGTCCGAGGTCCTCTACTACTGGGACGCCCGCCTCCTGGACCGCGGGTGGCGCGCGCTGCTGGGGGCGCTCGCGCCCGGCGGGAGCATCATCGCCGTCCACTGGCGGGGCCCGGTGCGTCACTACCCGCAGGGCGGCGACGCCGTGCACGACGCGATCGGCGCCGCCGCCGAGGGGCTGGTGCACGCGGTGTCGGAGCGCACGGACGACTACCGCCTGGACCGGTGGGACCGGCCGTGACGGGGCCCCTGCCCCCGCCCGCCGCCGGGCTGGCCGCCTGCGTGGTGGTGCCGGCGCGCGACGAGGAGGACCGCATCGCCGCGTGCATCGACGCCCTCGCGGCGCAGGAGGGCGTGCCGTTCTCCCGCTTCGAGGTGCTGCTGGTGCTCGACCGCTGCACGGACGACACCGCCGGCCGGGCGCGGGCGGTCGCCCTCCGCCGTCCGCAG
>DASSBX010000104.1:0-2339 GCA_035698305.1 Miltoncostaeaceae bacterium
GGCGTCGACATCCCGCGGCAGCCCGTCGCGCAGGGCGCTCGCCCGCGGGACGGGCCGGTGGACGTGGGCGTAGAGCACGGCCTCGGTGCGATCGCCCTGGAACGGCGGTCGCCCGGTCAGCGCGGCGAAGGCCACGGCGGCCAGGGCGTAGTGGTCGGCGTCGGGGCCGGCGCGGCCGCCGGAGATGACCTCGGGCGCCAGGTAGGCGGCGGTGCCGATCAGCAGGCCGTCGTCGGTCATGAGGGTCGCGTCGTCGCGGCGCGCGATGCCGAAGTCGGCCAGCCACGGCCCGTCGGCGTCGAGCAGGATGTTGGCGGGGGTGACGTCCCGGTGGACGAGCTCCGCGCCGTGGGCGGCGTCGAGCCCCGCGGCGATCGCGGCGACCAGCCGCAGCGCCTCGTCGGCCGGCAGGGGGCCGGCGGCGATGCGGTCGGCCAGTGTGCCGTCGCGCGCGAGCCGCATGGCCAGGTAGCCGCGCCCCTCGCTCTCGCCGTGGTCGAGGATCGGCACCACGGCGGGGTGTCGGACCGCGCCGAGGGCGTCGCACTCGCGCCGGAACCGCACCCGGAACCCCGGGTCGGCCCAGAGGGCGGCGTGGATCACCTTCACGGCGGCCACCGTGCCGCGCTCCACGTGCCAGGCGCGGTGGACCGTCGCCTGCGCGCCGCCCCCGATGCGCTCGCCGAGCTCCCAGGGCCCGGCGAGCCGCGCGGGCGCGATCGTGGTGGTCACGGCCGGCCGGCTAGCGACGGGTGGGCAGGAGGGTGCGCGCCCGCGACTGCGTCCACGCCCGGCCCGCCTGGTAGTCCGACGCGTCGGCGACCGTCAGCCGCTGACGGCCGCCGTCGATCGCCTCGTAGCCGGGTCCGGCGGCCTCGCCGGCGACGGTGAGCGTGAGGCCGGCGCCGCCGAGCCCGATCTCGACCTGCGTGTCACCGGTGCGCGGGAAGGCGACGCGCGCCGCGCCCGCCTCGTTCTGGATGAGGGGCGCCGGCGCCAGCTCGTTCAGGTCGAAGAACATGCCCGCCAGGCTCGCCCGCAGCGGCGGGTCGACGAGCGGCATGAGCCCCTCGAGCCGGTAAAGCTCCGCGACCCGCGGCGTCAGGAAGTACTCGGCCTCCCGGAGCAGCAGCAGGTCGGTGCCCTCCGCCCGGCCGCGCTCGGGACGCTCCTGCACCCAGTCGCGCACGCGGAGCCAGCTGCGGTGGCGCACGTCGCGCCCGCCGGCGGCGAGTGCCGCCAGCGCCTCCGGGGGACGCCGGTCCGGAGTGATCGCGATGACGATGCACTTGTCGTACACCTCGTTCAGGGCGTCGAACGTCGCCGAGACCCGCTCCTGCTCCTCGCCGTCGAACGCGAGGCTGGCCTGCACCGCGAACGTCCAGCCGGCGCCGCGGGCGACGATGTCGGCCGTCACGTCCGAGTTGAGCGGACGACGCTCGAACACCACGAGGGCGTCGGCGTCGGGGAGGGCCTCGCCGGAGATCTCCTCGACGAGGGCCGTGCGCGTCTCCGGGCCGCCGAGGGCCAGGAGTGTCGCGAGCACGTGGACCCACTGCTCCCGGGGGTCGCTGGACGCCTCGAACAGGCGGGGTACCGGCATCTCCTGGTGCTCCTTTACGTGGTACGGACCGTCGGGCAGCGTAGCGGACGCCCCCGCCGCATCGTCGAAGCGGGGCGGAGCCGTCCCGCGTCCCGGGATGCGCCGGTCATGTCTCCTGGGGGTCCACATCCACCCCGGCGCGGACGCCGCCGCGGCGCAGGTCGCCATCCCAGGCGGCGAGGACCGCCCGGACGTGCGGCGTCAGCGACGACGCGCGCTCGGCCGCGAGCAGGATCGCGGCTCGCGTGCGTCCCCGCAGGCGGTGCAGCGGGGCCGGCCCGCGCACCCGCGCCCCGGGCGCGGCGGCCCGCAGGTCGGCGGCGATCCCGGCGGCGCACCGGGTGACCTGGTCGGCCGCGTCGCCCTCCACGACGACCCGCACCAGGTGGCTGAACGGCGGCAGGTCGTGGGTGCTGCGACGGGCCAGCTCGCCGTCGAGGAACTCCTCCACCGCGTGGCGGGCGCCGAGCTGCACGACCCGGGCTGCGGGCTCGTGTGCCTGCACGAACACCCGGGCCGGCTCGCCGCGGCGGCCGGCGCGGCCCGCGATCTGGACGATGAGCGCGAACGCCCGCTCCTCGGACCGGAACCCGGCGAACTGGAGGGGCGCGTCGGCGTCGACCACCGCCGCCACCGTCACGTCGGGCAGGTCGTGGCCCTTCGCGACCATCTGCGTGCCCAGCAGGATCGCCGGGCCGGGGCGCGCGAACTCTTCGAGCAGGCGGGCCACGGCGCC
>DASSBX010000105.1:0-6390 GCA_035698305.1 Miltoncostaeaceae bacterium
GGTCGCGCCGTCGGGCGTGAGCTGGTCGTCCGGGGTGCCCGGCTTCGCCAGGTACTGCCCCATCTCGGCGTAGACGTCGCCGCCGGACGACTGCAGGGCGTGGACGTGCATGTACTCCGCGAAGCACCGCGCCCGCGGGCGGCTGTCGATGGCCTTGCCCGCCACGTCGCAGCCCGCCCGCCCAGTCCACCCGGGTGACGATGGCCGGACCGGCAATAGATAGGACAGCTAGATTTCTCCGCGATGGATTCCCCGGTCTCCGAAGTCCCCTCCGCAGAGCGCCTCGCCGCGGTCGAGACGATCGCCCGTGAGCTGCTGCCGCGGACGTCCCTGATCGCACGGCTGCTGCTGCGCCACGGGACCACCGGGCTCAGCCGGGCCGAGGCGGGCGTGCTCAGCGCGCTGGCCGAGGGGCCGATGCGCGTGACCGAGCTGGCGGCGTCCCAGGGGCTGGCGCAGCCCACCGTGACCCAGCTGACGGGCCGCCTGGAGAGGCGCGGGCTGGTGGAGCGGGGCCGCGACGCGGCGGACGGCCGGGTGGTGCTCGTGTCGGCCACCCCCGCCGGCCGCGCGGCGCTGGAGGCGCTGCGGCGCGAGTACCGGGCGCTGTTGCGCGACCATCTCGCCGGCCACCCGGACGAGGACGTGCTGGCGCTCGCCGCCGCGATCGAGCTGATCCGGGAGATCATCGAGGCGCTGCAGCGGGACCTGCCGTGAGCGCGGCCACCCGGCTGCGGCTGCTCACGCCGGTGCTGTTCCTGGTCACCTGCGTCGTCGCCATCGTGTCGTCGCTGGGCGCGCCGCTGGTGCCCCTGGTGTCGCGCGAGATGGGGGTGTCGCTCAGCGACGCCCAGTGGTCACTCACCGCGACCCTCCTGATGGGCGCCGTGAGCGCGCCCATCATGGGGCGGCTGGGCGACGGCCGCTGGCGTCGCGAGGCGATCGCCGGCGGCGTGGTCGTGGTGCTGCTCGGCTGCGCGCTGGCCGCGGTGGCGTCGTCGCTGCCGCTGCTGGTGGTGGGGCGCACCATGCAGGGCGTGGGCCTGGGCCTGGTGCCCCTGGCGATGGCCGCCGCGCGGGACGCCCTCCCGGCGCCGCGGGTGGGCCCCGCGATCGCCCTGCTGTCGGTGGCCGCGGCGGCGGGCGTCGGCGCCGGCTACCCCCTGAGCGGGTTCATCGCCGAGCACGGGGGGCTGAGCGGCGCCTACTGGTTCGGCGCCGCCTTCAGCGCCCTCGCGCTCGCGGCGCTGCTGCCCGTGGTGCCGCGGGCCGACGAGACCTCCGACTCCCCCCTCGACGGGCGCGGCGCCCTGCTGCTCTCGGCCGGCCTGGTGGCCCTGCTGCTGGCCGTCGGCCAGGGCGGGGCGTGGGGCTGGACCTCGCCTGTGACGCTGGGGCTCGCGGGCGCGGCGGTTGCGGCCATCGCCGGCTGGGTGGTCGTGCAGCTGCGGGTGACGACCCCGCTGGTGGAGATCCGCCTGCTGCGCCACCCCGCGGTGCTGACGGGGAACGTGGCCGCGTTCGTGCTCGGCGCCGCGATGTACCTGTTCCTGTCGACCGTGACGGCGTTCGTGCAGGTCCCCGCGGACGCGGGCTTCGGCTTCGGCGGGACCGTCCTCACCGCCGGCCTGTGCCTGGTGCCGTTCTCGGTCATGACCCTCGCCGCGAGCCGCACGCTGCCGTGGGCGACGCGGGTGCTCACCCCGCGCGGCGTGCTGCCCACCGGCTGCCTCATCGTGGCGGCCGGCGGCGCCTTCTTCGCGCTGGAGCACGCCCACCTGTGGCAGCCGTTCGTGGCGATGGGGATCATCGGCGTGGGCCTCGGCTACACGTTCGCCGCCATCCCCGGCCTGATCGTGCTCGCCGTCCCCGCCGACGAGACCGGCAGCGCGATGGGCTTCTACCAGGTGGTGCGCTACATCGGGTTCTCGATCGGCAGCGCGCTGACCGCGGCGGTGCTGGCCGCGCACACCGCGCGCGGCGCGGCCCTGCCGGCGGAGTCGGGGTTCGTGATCGCCGCCGCCCTCGGCGCCGGGCTGTGCGTGGCCGCCGGGGCGATGGCGTGGCTGCTGCCCGGCTCCGCGCCGGCGTCCGGCGCGGAGCCCGAGGTGGTGCGCGAGCTCGAGGTGGAGGACGCCGAGCTCGGCACCGCCGGGCTGGTGGGCGTCACGCGCGGGCCGCGCGTGCGGTCGTCCGCCGCACGATCCGCGCGGTGACCTCGGGGCGGTCCCCGTGCGCGGCGTGGCCGCCGTCGGGGATCCACTCCAGGCGGGCGCCCGGCACGAGCGCCAGATAGCGGGCGGCGTGCCCGGGCGCGACGGGGTCGAGGCCGCCCTGCACGAGCGTGACGGGGCAGTCGATGGCGCCGAGTCCCTGCGGCACGTCCGCCAGAACCGTCCACCCCAGCGTCTCCCAGAAGCGCGCCGCCTCCCCGAGCCCCTCGCCGAGGGCGCGCGCCTCGGTGGGCGTCGAGGCCCAGGGCCACGCGCGCAGGGGGGCCATGAGCGCGGCCCGCGTGGCCGGGACGCGCGCGAGCGCGGGCACCCACCCGCGGAGGGCTCGCAACGCGAGGTGCCCTCCCGCGATCACCGACGCCTGGAGGAGCCGCTCCGCCGGCTGGGCGAGGCCGGACGGCGCGATCGCCACCACCGAGCGCGCCCGGCCGCGGAGGGCCAGCTCCAGGGCGATGCGCCCGCCGAGCGAGTTGCCGAGCACGTGCACCGCGCCGAGGCCGCGGGCGTCCAGGTCGGATGCCACGGCATCGGCCAGCGCCCCGAACGGTGTGGCTGCCGTCCAGCGGCGGGGATCCGCCGTGCCCGGGCAGGTCGACCGCGAGCACGTCGTAGCGCTCCGTCAGCCGCGGCCGCAGGGTCGCGAAGTCGGCGCGGGTCGTCCCGATGCCGTGCAGCAGCAGCAGGGGCTCGCCGGCGCCGGCGCGGTCGGCGGCCGGCGGGCCGCCCGCTCGCGGATCGTCATGGGGCACGGCCCGGGGGGTTCCCCGGCCCGGTGTGGCGAAACGTCACACCGGCACGCCGAGCTCCTTCGCCTTCGCGTCGGCGTCGAACCCGTGGAGACGGGCCAGGTTGCCGCCCAGGATCTTCCGCTTCGCCTGCTCGGTGAGCGCAGGCCAGCCGAACTCCTCGGTGACGTCGCGCGGCAGCTCGAAGTTCCAGAGCTCCTCGAGCGCCCACTGGGGGTGCCAGATCGGCGACTCGCCGCCGTAGATGATCTTGTCCTCCCCGCACCACCACAGCATCTTCCCGATCGTCTCGGCGAAGACCCGCGGGTGGCGGGAGATGAAGTTCACGGTGGCGGCGATCGACGCGTAGAGGTTCGGGAACCGGACGATCTGCCACAGCACCTCGTCGAGCCACGGCAGGCCGACGTGGAAGATCACGAAGTTGATGTCCGGGAAGTTGGCCGCCGCGCCGTCCATGTCGAACGTGCGGGTGTGCTCCACCGGCTGCGGCCCGAGCGGCACGCCCTTGTGCACGCCGATCAGGTTGATCCCGAGCTTCTGGGCGTGCTCGAACACCGGGAACGCCACCCGCGGGTCGTCCATGCGCCACGGGAACGGCTGACCGTAGTCGTAGCGGACGTTGTAGAACTTGAACGCCCGCGCGCCGTGGTCCTCGACCTGGCGGGTCATCAGGTCGAGCGCCTTCTTGCCCTCCAGCGGGTTCACCGAGCCCCAGAACACGGCGCGGTCCGGGTGCTTCGCCGCCATCTCGGCGCACTTCTCCCACGGCGACAGGCCGTCGTGGAACAGGTCGGTCAGCGGCAGCGGCTGGGCCACGATCATGTCGGTGTCGGAGCCCTCGATGACCATGTCGTAGATCTCGTCGACCGACCACTCCCGGAAGAACTGGTCGCGGTCCAGGACGGTCTCGCCGGCCTTCGTGAGGAACTGGTGGAAGGCGTAGAGATGCTCGTCGAACATCTCGCCGGGCGGCCCGAGCGCGTTCGCCTTGTCGAAGTTGAAGATGTGGCAGACGCAGTCGAAGACGAACGCCGGGACCTTGCGCTCCCGGGCCCCCGCTGCGGCGGGGGCGGCGTCGGTGGTGGCCATGGTCAGGCTCCTCCGTTGGCGGCGAGGCGCCGCTCGCGGTACGGCAGCAGCTCCTCGAGGGGCAGCGACAGGGCGCGGGCGGCCGACTCGGAGAGCCGGTCGCGGGTCCACACCGGGTCCCACAGGACCTCGACGTCCACCCGCTCCACCCCGTCGAGGTCGCGCAGGGCCGCGGGGATCGCGTCGGACATCGACGCCACGAACGGGCACCAGCCGGTGGTCAGGACGAGGTCGACGCGCACGCGGCCCCCGTCGACGCGGACGTCCTCCACCACGCCCATGTCGACGATGGAGATGCCGCGGTCGGCGCAGCAGGGGTCGTAGACCCCGCGCAGGACGTCCATCACGGCGTCCCGGTCGGGGCCGGCGGGTGGGCTCATGGGCTCCTCCTGGTCGGGCCGCGCGCGTCGAGGTCCCAGGCGATGCGCAGGCCGGTGGTGGCGGTGGCGCGGAGCGGGTCGGCGGGCAGGGCGCGGCAGGCGCGCAGGCCCCAGCCGGTGTCGAGGTGGCAGCCGCCGCGCACGCGCCGCCAGCCGTCGGCGTCGGGCGGGTCGCCCACCCACTCCCAGACGTTGCCCGCCATGTCGTGCGCGCCGCACGCGGCCGCGCCCGCGGGGTGGGCGTCGACGGGCGTGGTGGTCCATGCGCCGTCGGCGCAGGCGCAGCGGCCGGGGTCGAAGACGTCACCCCACGGGTACGGCCGCCCGTCGGCGCCGCGGGCGGCGGCCTCCCACTCGTCCCCCGTCGGCAGGCGCACCGGGCGGCCGAGGACGGCCGACGCCCACGCGCAGACGGCCAGGGCGCCGTCGAACGCGAGCCCGGTGGCGGGGTGGTCGGCCAGCACCTCGGCGGCGGCGCGGGCCGCCGCGTCGGGCGGCAGGCGGTGCCCGGTCGCCTGCGCGAAGTCGCGCAGCCCCGCGTTGGTGAGCGGGTACCGGCCGATCGCGAACGACCGCAGCGCCACCTGGCGCTCCTCGCCCGGCTCCCCCAGCGCCACCACGCCGCCGGGCACGGCCACGGCGTCGCCGAGCCGCGCGCGCGTCGCCGGTGGCGGTGCGATGGCCACGGCCCCGAGCCTCGCCGCGGGGCCCCCGGCGCCGCCACCCCCGGGATTTCACATGGCGAAATGCGCGCCTTCACGGGGCGGCGGGGTCGGGATAGGCTCGCCCGAGGGCCCGGCCCAGGCGGGGGGCCCCGACGTTCGGATGCGGAGCACAGCCCAGCACGCGCGGGACACCGGCGGCGCGGTCCGCGTGGGCCCGCCCGGCCCGGGGCCGGGGCCGCCGAAGGACAACCTCTCGTCGGTGAGCCGCGCGCTCGACGTGCTGGAGGCGGTCGCCGCCGCGCCGGTCCCGCTGCCGGCGAAGGCGGTCGCGCAGTCCCTCGGCATCGGCCTGGGGACGACGTACCACGTGCTGAACACCCTGGAGCACGCCGGCTACGTGGTGAGGCTGGGGCGCGGCCGGTTCGGCCTGGGGCCGAAGGTGCCGGAGCTGTACCGCCTGTTCCACCGCCGCCACGACCTGGTGCCCGCGGTGCGGCCGCTGCTGGGCGAGCTGGCGGACCGGGCGGAGGAGGACGCCTACCTGGCGGTGTTCCGCGACGGCGAGGTGGTGGTGGCCGAGGTGGTCGGCGCGTCCCGCGCGCTGCACGTGGACGGCCTGGAGGTGGGCTTCACCCGCATCGCGCACACCACGGCGATCGGGAAGGTGCTGCTGGCGTCGGCGCCGGGCGACGACCTGGACGACTACCTCCACGAGCGCCGCCTGGTGCCCTACACCCACCGCACCCTGGTGGAGCGCCGGCACATCAAGCGCCACCTGCGGGTGGTGCGCGAGCGGGGGATCGGCAAGGACCTGGAGGAGCTCGCCGACGGGTGCTGCTGCGTCGCCGTCCCCGTGCTCGACGGGCGGGGCGCGACCGTCGCCGCGATCGGCATCTCGACGCCGGCGGAGCGCTGGCGGACCCAGGAGCGCGACCTCACCGAGCTGTGCTGCGAGATCGGCGTGCGCGCCTCCAACGCCGTGCGCGGACCCGCCCGTGAGGGGATCGTGACGACGCGGTGACCGGCGGCTGGTGGGCTGGCCCGGCACCCGCCACCCCCCGCCCGGAGGCCCCCATGCGCGACCCGCTCACACCCGTCACCCAGCATCTCGCCGTCTGGGACCTGCACCGGGACGCCGGGTGGGTGGCCCTCTACGGCGAGGACTGCCGCCCGCTCACGTGGACCGCGGTGGAGGAGGCAAGCGATTTCGAGGCGATCGTTCGCATGCTGTCGGACCGCCGCGGGCTCTGCTTCGACGCCAGGATGTCGGTGGTCC
>DASSBX010000106.1:0-5237 GCA_035698305.1 Miltoncostaeaceae bacterium
GCTCGCCGAGGCCCGCCGCCGCTTCCCGGACGTGCCGCTGCTGGAGGCCGACGTGGTGGACCCGCCGTTCGCCGCGGCCTCGTTCGAGGCGGCCGTCGGCAACTTCGTGCTCAACCACCTGCCGGAGCCGGAGCGCGCGGCGGACCGGCTCGCGCGCGTGCTCGCGCCGGGCGCCGGGATGGCCCTGAGCGTGTGGGGCCCGCCGGAGCGGACCCCCTGGCTCGGCCTCGTGGGCGACGCCCTGGCGGACGCCGGCGCCCGGCCGCCCGCCGAGGTCGTGGAGGGCCCGCCCGCCGACCGGTTCGCCGACCCGGCGCAGCTGCGGGCGCTGCTCGGCGGCGCCGGCCTGGGCGACGTGCGGGTCGAGGTGGTGTCGTTCGAGGTCGCCGTCCCCGACGCCGACGCGCTGTGGGACGGGGTGCTCGGCGGCAGCGTCCGCACGTCGGCCGTGATCCTGGCCCAGCCCCCCGGGGTGCGGGCCCGCGCCCGCGCCGCCCTCGCCCGCCGGGCGCAGGCGTACCGGGGGCCGGACGGGCTCGTCATCCCGGTCGAGGTCGTCATCGGCTCTGGTCGGCGGTAGCGCCCGCCCGGGTGCCGGAGGGCCACACCATCCACCGGGCGGCGCGGCGGCAGAACGCCGTGCTCGCCGGGCACGCCATCCGCACCTCGTCGCCGCAGGGCCGGTTCGCCGCGGGCGCGGCCGCGCTCGACGGGCGGGTGCTGCTCGGTGTCGAGGCCGTCGGGAAGCACCTGTTCCACCGCTGGGAGGGGGGCGAGGTGCTCCACGTCCACCTGGGCCTCTTCGGCCGCTTCCGTGAGCATCCGTCGCCGCCGCCCCCGCCGCGCGGGGCGGTGCGCCTGCGGATGGAGGGCCCCGAGGTCGCGGTCGACCTGTCCGGCCCCACCGCCTGCGAGCTGGTGGGGCGGGAGGGGATGGCCCGGATCGTGGCCCGCCTCGGTGAGGACCCGCTGCGCCCGGATGCCGACCCGGATCGCGCCATCGCCGCCCTGGCCCGCCGCCGCATCCCCATCGGGGCGGCCCTGCTGGACCAGCGGCTCATCGCCGGGCTCGGCAACGTGTTCCGGGCGGAGGCGCTGTTCGTCTGCGGCATCGACCCCGAGCGCGAGGCGCGCTCCCTCTCCCCGGATCAGCTCCGCTGCCTGTGGGACACGTCCGCGCGGATGCTCCGGGACGGCGTCCGCCGCGGCCGCATCGTGACCACCGACCCACGGGAGATCGGCCGCCCCGCCTCCCGGATGCGCCGCGCCGAGCGGACATACGTCTACGGCCAGGAGGTCTGCAGGCGCTGCGGGTCGGCGATCGAGGCGGTCAGCCTGGCGAACCGCCCGTGCTACCGCTGCCCGGTGTGCCAGGCGTGACCCGCGCCGGCGCCCGGGTCCCGAGTCGCGCCGCGATGCCGACCAGCAGCATCTCCAGGCCGAACTCGAACAGGGCGTCGTCGGTGGCGGGGTCGTCCATCGAGCGCATCAGGGCGCCCACCAGCGGCCGCTCCCGCTCCAGCGCCGCCAGATCCTCGTCCCCCACGGGGGCGGGGGCGGCGCCGGCGGCCCCGTCGATGAGCCCCGCCCCCAGCACGAACCGCACGATCGTGCGCTGCGCGAAGATCGCCGACTCCCGGTCGAGCCCGGCGGCGCGGAGCCGGGCGATCGTCTCCTCCGCCACCCGGGCCCCCACCACGTAGGCGCGGCCCGGCCCCTGGGCGAGCAGCGGGAACGCGCGGGGGTGCTCGCGGCCCACCGCCCGGTAGGCGCGGGCGAAGGCCGCGAGGTCGGCCCGCCAGTCGTCCAGCGCCCCGGCGGGGAGCCGCGCGGCGAAGTCCTCGATGAGCAGCGCCCGGATCCCGTCGAGGATCGCGTCCTTGCCCTCCACGTGCTTGTAGAGCGACATCGCCTCCACGCCGAGCATCGCGCCCAGCCGGCGCATGGACAGGGCGTCGGCTCCCTGCTCGTCCACGATCGCGAGCGCCGCGCGGACGATCCGCTCGCGCGAGAGGGGTGGTCGCGGCTCGGGGGCTGTTGACACCGGGTGCCGGCTCCTTCTAGCGTGGGATTACAGTGTAAGCCACGTTGGGGGAGCGCGTCGATGGCAGAGGTGCAGGCAGGTCCGCCGCCCGCGGCGGAGATCCCGGACGTCCCCGTCCTGCAGGCGCTCGGCAACCGCCGCAGCATCCGCTACTTCGACGAGGCGAAGCCGGTGGAGCCGTGGAAGATCGAGACGATGCTCCAGGCCGCGCGGTTCGCGTCGTGCCAGGGGAACATCAACTGCACCGAGGCGATCGTCGTCCGCCGCGACGAGTGCGACGTGTGGGAGGAGCTGGAGGAGTGCGTCTCCGGCTTCAACGTCCAGATCATCAACCAGGCGTCGCACCTGATCATCTGGCTCACGAACCTCAACGCCTGGTACGGGCGCGCCGTCGACGGGATCTCCAGCGTGAGCCTCGCCGTCGCCATGTCGAAGTACCACGGCTGGAACTACGAGTTCTCGATGACGCAGACCATCCCGCGGCTCATGAGCTTCCCCACCGAGCGCACCGAGAACCTGCTCCGATTCGAGACCGGCCAGGCCGTGGGCACCGCCACCGCCGCCGCCGTCGGGCTCGGCGTCGGCACCATCCTGATCGCCTTCGGCCGCAAGCCCGGGGGGGTCGAGAAGACGTTCGGCCTGCCGCCCCACTACCGCTTCACGTGGGGGCAGGCCGTCGGCTACCCGCTCGAGTCGCCCGACGCGGGCGGCCAGCGGCCCCGGCTGCGGTACGAGAAGCTCTTCCACGACAACGCCTTCGGCGTGCCGCTCCAGTCGGATCCGGCGACGGTGGAGATGCTGCGGCACAAGGGGCTCATCCAGGAGCAGGCGCCGCTGCCGGGACGCCTTGAGGAGGTGGTGGGCATCGCGGAGCGCCACGGCCGCGACCCGGGGATGCTCTACTTCCCGGCCCGCGAGATCCGGCGCCTGCTGGCCGACGACGACTGGGACCTGGGTCCCCGCCTGCGCGCCCACGCCGAGCACATCCTGGCCACGGAGGACCTGCCGGACTACCCGGACGAGATGCGCCAGACGTTCCGGAAGCTGATGGAGGAGCACGGCATCGACGCCGCCAAGTTCCTCCCGGGCGAGTAGCCGCCGTGGCCTTCGAGGACATCATCTACGAGGTCGGCGGGGGGCGGGCGACGATCACGATCAACCGCCCCGACCGCCTCAACGCGTTCCGCGGGCAGACGATGCTCGAGCTGTGCGAGGCGTTCGAGGCGGCCGCCGACGACGAGGCCGTCGGCGTCATCGTGTTCACCGGCGCCGGCGATCGCGCGTTCTGCGTGGGCGGCGACGTGCAGGAGCCGACCCGCACGATGAAGGAGAAGCGGGCCGGCCACATCATCGGCCCGCGGCTGGCGAGCGCGATGCGCAACAACGGCAAGCCCATCATCTGCCGCGTCCGCGGCTGGTGCATCGGCGGCGGGAACGAGCTGAACATGGTCTCGGACCTGACGATCACCGACACGACCGGGCGCTTCGGCCAGGCCGGCCCCAAGATCGGCAGCGCGCCCCTGTGGTGGGGATGCCAGCTCATCCCGGCCGTCGTCGGGGAGAAGAAGGCGCGCGAGGTCCTGTTCCTGACGCGGCAGTACACCGCCCAGGAGGCCCTGGCGATGGGTCTCGTCAACGCGGTGGTGGAGCCCGAGGAGCTCGACGCGGAGGTCGACCGCTGGTGCGAGCAGATCCTGCGCCGCTCCCCTCAGGGCCTGCGCCTGGCGAAGATCGCCCTGAACGCGGCGACCGACGCGCTCTACTCCTCCACCAACCACGGCATGGAGCTGATGGCGCTGAACCACGTGTACGGGCCGGAGCCCCAGGAGGGCATCTCGTCGTTCCAGGAGAAGCGCCCCGCCGACTGGCGCAAGTTCCGCGAGGGTCAGGGGCCGGAGCCGGGGGAGGGGTGACGGTGGCCGAGTGGACCGACTGGTACGCCCGCGAGGACCCCACCCGCTGGGTGCTGCCCGAGATCCTCCGGGCGAGGGCGCGGGAGCACCCGGACCGCGAGTACCTCCGCTACGGGGACGGCCCCTGGCAGAGCTACGGCCGGGTGAACGCCGACGCCAACCGGGTGGCCAACGGCCTCATCGCCCGCGGAGTGCGGCACGGCGAGTCGGTGAGCGTGCTGCTGCCGAACTGCGCCGAGTTCGTGCCGGTGTGGTTCGGGATCCTGAAGGCCGGCGCCGTGATGAGCCCCATCAACACGGCGTACAAGGGCGACTTCCTGTCGTGGACGATCAACCTGGTCGAGTCGCGGGTGCTGGTGATCGCCGACGTCTTCCTCGACCGGCTCGCCTTCGTCGCCGGCGAGCTGCCCCTGCTCGAGCGGGTGGTGGTGCTGCCGACGGGGGCGACCGACCCGCCGGCGCCGTCGCTGCCCCACGAGACCCTGGCCGAGCTGATGGACGCCCCCGACGGCGAGCCGGACGGCGTGGGGCATTCGTGGACGGACGACGCCCGCATCATGTTCACGTCGGGCACCACCGGCCGCTCGAAGGGCGTCATCAAGCAGCACGCCGCCGACTACTTCTCGGCGCGCAGCGCCATCGAGGCGATGGCGGTCCTCCGCGGCGTCGCCCCGGAGGACCTGCGCGGGGAGACGTACTTCTCGTGCCTGCCGCTCTTCCACTCGAACGCCCAGGTGCTGTGCGGCTATCCGGCGCTGCTCGCCGGCGCGCGGGTGGCCTACGTGGAGCGCTTCTCCGGCACCCGCTTCTGGCAGCAGGCGATCGACGCGGGCGCCACGACGTTCAACGGGATCGGCGCGATCCTCTACTTCCTCTGGAACCAGCCGCCGTCCGAGCTGGACCGGGCCCACCGCGTCCACACGATCTCCGCCGCGCCCGCGCCGAAGGACATCTACCACGAGTTCGAGGAGCGCTTCGGCGTGCGGCTCACGGAGGGCTACGGCCTCACCGAGACCGGCGTCGCCACGCTGATGGACCCCACCCTGCCGCCGCGCCTCGGCTCGTGCGGCAAGGCGAACCCGGGGTACGAGGTCACGATCGTCGAGCCCGGCACCGACCTGCCGCTGCCGCCCGACACGCCCGGCGAGATCGTGGTCGACATGAGGATCCCGAACATCGTGATGCGCGCCTACTACGGCATGCCGGAGAAGACGGCGGAGGACTTCCGCAACCTGAAGCTCCACACCGGCGACCTGGGGCGGATGGACGCCGACGGCTAC
>DASSBX010000107.1:0-5740 GCA_035698305.1 Miltoncostaeaceae bacterium
TTCGCGTCGCCCGGGCGGAACGGGATGACGCTCTTGCTGCGCTCGGTGATCATCATCGGCGTCTCCGGGTCCGGGGGCAGGCGAGTGCTACCCCGGGGGGCGCTTCGCCTAGCATGCGGCTCGTGACGACCCCCGACCCACAGGCCGTCCGGCCACCGGCGGCGGCGTTGCCGCAGGGGCTGGTGCGACCGGCGCTGGCCGGGGTGGAGGCGTACGAGCCGGGGCGTCCCCTGGACGAGGTGCGCCGCGAGCTCGGCATCGACGAGGTCATCAAGCTCGCCTCCAACGAGGGGCCGTTCCCGCCGATGCCGGGGGCCCTCGCCGCGATGTCCGCCGCGGCCGCCGACGTGCGCGCCTACCCCGACCCCGGCGCGTGGGCCCTGCGCGACGCCCTGGCGCAGCGCCTGGGCCTCGCGCCCGGGCAGGTCCTCCCGGGGGCGGGCGTGGACGGCCTCATCAAGTGGATGTCGCTCGCGCTGCTCGACCCCGGCGACGAGGTGGCGATGGCGTGGCCGTCGTTCCTCTCCTGGCGGCTCGGCGCGCAGGTCCAGGGGGCGACGGTGGCGGAGGCGCCCCTGCGGCCGGACGGCGCCTACGACCTCGAGGCGCTCGCCGCGCGCGTGGGGCCGCGCACCAAGCTGGTGGTGGTCGTGAGCCCCAACAACCCCACGGGCGGCGCCGTCGGCGCGGACGAGCTGCGCGCGTTCCTGGACGGCCTGCCCGGCCACGTGCTGCCGGTGCTCGACGAGGCGTACTTCGAGTACCTCCCGGAGGACGGCCACGACGGCGCCGCGCTGCTGGCCGAGGGGCGCCCGATGGCGGTGATGCGGACGTTCAGCAAGGCGTACGGGCTGGCCGGGCTGAGGGTGGGCTACATGCTCGGCCCCGCCGAGCTCGTGCGGGCGCTCGGCCGCGTGCGCAACGTGTTCGACGTCACCGCCCCGGCGCAGGCGGCGGCGCTCGCGAGCCTGGTCGACGGCGACGCCCAGCTCCCCGAGCGCATCCGCCTGAACGACGCCGAGCGCGCCACGACGGCCGCGGGGCTGCGGGCGATCGGCCTGGAGCCGTACCCGAGCTCGGCGAACTTCCTGCTGTTCGACCTCGGCACCCCGGAGCGGGCGGGGGCGATGAACGCCGCCCTGCTGCGGCGGGGCGTCATCGTGCGGCCGGCCCGGGCGTTCGGCGCCCCGTCCGCGATCCGGGTCACGGTGGGGCGGCCCGACGAGACCGCCCGCTTCCTGGCCGCGGCCGCCGAGGCGCTCGCCGAGCTGCAGTGACCACCGACGAGGTCATCGCGGGCGTCCTGGCGGGCGAGCGCCGCGCCGTGGGCCGCGCCATCAGCCTTGTCGAGCGGCTCGGGCCGGACGGCCGGGAGGTGGCCGCCGCCCTCCACCCCGAGACGGGGCGCGCGTGGCGCGTCGGCGTGACCGGCGCCCCGGGGGTCGGCAAGAGCACGCTCATCTCGGCGCTGGTGCGGCTGCTCCGGGCCCGCGGGACGCGCGTGGCGGTGGTGAGCGTCGACCCCACCAGCCCGTTCACGCGCGGGGCGGTGCTGGGCGACCGCATCCGCCTGACCGACCACTTCCTGGACGAGGGCGTCTTCATCCGGTCCATGGCGAGCCGCGGCCACCAGGGCGGGCTGGCCGAGGCGACCGCCGACGCCGTGCTGGTGCTCGACGCCGCCGGCTACGACGTGGTGCTGGTCGAGACCGTCGGCTCGGGACAGAACGAGGTCGAGGTGCGCACGCTGGCCGACACAGTCGTGCTGGCGCTGATGCCGGGCAGCGGCGACGGGGTGCAGGCGATCAAGGCGGGGCTCATGGAGATCCCCGACGTGCTGGCCGTCACCAAGGCCGACCGCGAGGGGGTGGCCTCGTTGGTCACCGATCTGCGCAACGCGCTGTCGCTGGTGCCCGCCGGGCCCTGGGAGCCCCCGATCGTGCGGGTGCGGGCGCTGGAGGAGGGGGGCGCCGACGACCTGTGGGCGCGGGTGGAGGCCCACCGCGCCTTCCTCGACGCCGGCGGCCGCCTGGAGGACCGCCGCCGCGACGGCCTGGCCCGCCAGCTCCGGGCGCTCGCCGCCGAGCGGATCGCCCGGCGCATCGAGGCGACCGTCGCCGACGAGTTCCTGCTCGGACTGATCGGCGACGTCATCGACCGCCGCATCGACCCGTCGACCGCGGTCGACCGGGTGCTGGAGCGCGCCGGCCTCGCCGCGGACGTGCCTACGGCCCCGGGGGGAGGTCCCCGACCCGCTCGTTGAACCAGACGGTCAGGGCCCACGGCCCGCCGCCGTCGCGTTCGAAGAGCCGGATGTTGCGGTAGACGCCATCGACCGGCAGGTCGCCGTCGCATCCCTCGACCGCCAGGACCACCTGCACCAGCGCCCGGTCGCCCAGCACGTGGATCCCCGGCCCCTCGATCGCCTCGATCCGGGTGCGGCGGTTGTCCGGCCGGGCGAGGTCGTGCAGGAAGCGCTCGCGCGTGACCACCGCCCCGCCCGCGCGCCGGAAACGGAGGTCGTCGTCCAGGAGGCGCGCAAAGAACGCGACGCCCTCGGCGCCGCGCTGCTCCTCCCGGTGCATCCGGGCGGTGATCTCGTGGAGCCCCTCATCTCCTGCGGCCAACCGCACCTCCTCGGGTCCGGCAGATCCTCGTTGCGGCGGGGGTCCGGCGTCCAGGGGCGCGGGCGGTCAGGCTGCGCGCCATCCACAGCGCCGCACGCGGTGGCGCTGCCGGTGCACGACTCCGGCCTGGTCAGCGGCGTCAGCCGAGCGGTGAGTCGGCGTCGTTCGCCAGCAGCAGCGGCAGCACGATCAGCACGAGCACCAGCAGCAGCACGATCCCGATGATCCACCAGGCCCGCCTGGCGGCCGCCAGCGTCTGGCGGCCGCCGTGGGCCTCACGGTCCTCGCGGAGGTCGCGGCGCACGTCGACGCCGACCTTCACGATCACGCCCACCACCGCGACGGCGAGCGCGGCCAGGATCACCCATGCGGTCACGCCGGACCGGAGGAGGCCAGCCGCTCCGCGACCCCCAGGGCCAGCCGAACGCCGAACCCGGTGCCGGCGCCGCCCACCATCCCGGTGCCCGCGATGTCCACGTGGGCCCAGGGCACGTCCTCGGTGAACCTGCTCAGGAACTCGGCGGCCAGGACGGCGCCCGCCTGGCGCTTGTTGGAGATGTTGGCGACGTCGGCGACCTTCGAGTCGAGCAGCGGCGCGTACCGCTTGTGGAGCGGCATGGGCCACGCGGTGTCGCCCGAGGTCTCCGAGGCCTCGCGCACCAGCGCCGTCCACGCGTCGTCCGAGCCGAACAGGCCGGCGTACACCTCGCCCAGAGCGACGACGATCGCCCCGGTGAGCGTCGCGAAGTCGACCAGGCGGGTGGCGCCCTGGCGCGCGGCGTACGTGAGACCGTCGGCCAGGATCAGGCGGCCCTCGGCGTCGGTGTTGAGGATCTCGATGGTCGTGCCGTTCATCGCGGTGACCACGTCGCCCGGCTTGATCGCCGTCCCGCTCGGCATGTTCTCGGTCGACGGCACCACGGCGATCACCTCGACGGGCAGACCCAGGCGGGCGATCAGCGCGGTCGCCTCGATGGCGGCGGCGCCGCCGCCCATGTCCATCTTCATCTCCTCCATCCCGCCGGAGGGCTTGATGGAGATGCCGCCGGTGTCGAACGTGACCGCCTTGCCCACCAGGCCAAGCACCTCGGGCGCGCGCCCCTTCGCCGGCGGCGTGTAGCGCATCACGATCATCCGCGGCGGCTGCGCCGAGCCCTGGGACACGGCGAGCAGGCCCCCGGCGCCCAGCTTCTCCAGGCGCGCGCGGTCGAGGACGGTGACCTTCAGGCCCTGAACCCCCTCGGCCAGGCCCCGGGCGTAGTCGCCCAGCATCGCCGGGGTCAGGTGGTTCGAGGGCGTGTTGACCAGGTCGCGCGCCGCGTTCACCGCGTCGACCACCAGCCCCGCCCGCGCCAGGTCGGACGACCGCAGCGTCGCGGAGTGGACGGCCAGGCGGTCCGGCGCCCTCTTCCGGTCCGACGACTTGAAGCGGTCGAAGCGGTACACGCCGGTGCCGACGCCCTCCGCGAACGCCGCGACCTCGGCGGCGCCGGCGTCGTCGGGCGGCGCCAGCGTCACCGTCTTGACCTTCCCCGACCCGGCGGCCCGCGCCGCCGCCGCGCCCGCCTCGCGCCAGTCGTCCGGCCCGCCCGCGCCGATCCCCACCGCGACCACGCGGCGCGCCGCCAGCGCGCCGCCCGTGTGGAGCACGAGCGACTGGCCGGCGTCGCCCTCGATCTCCTTCGCCGCGATCGCCGCGGCCAGGCTGCCCCGCAGGGCGGCGTCCACGTCGGCGGCGGGGCCATGCGGCACGGTCTGGCCGGCGGCCACGGCGACCACGAGCAGGTCGCCCTTCGCGGACGCGACGTCGGCAGGCTTCCTCACGGTGGTGCGCATCGCATCCTCCAGGCGCTCGGTATGGGACCCGCAGGAGGATACGCGGGGAGCCCGGGACGGCTTCCGGCGCCCGCGTGGGATACTGCCCGGCATGGACCGCCCCATCCGGATCGTGATCGCCAAGCCCGGCCTCGACGGGCACGACCGCGGCGCGAAGATCATCGCCCGCAGCCTGCGCGACGCGGGGATGGAGATCATCTACACCGGCCTCCACCAGACGCCGGAGCAGATCGCCGCGACGGTGGTGCAGGAGGACGCCGACGCCGTCGGCCTCTCGATCCTCTCCGGCGCTCACATGACGCTGGTCCCGCGGGTGCTGCGGCTGCTCCGCGAGGAGGGCGCCGACGACGTGGTGGTGATGGTGGGGGGCACGATCCCCCGCGACGACATCCAGGGTCTCAAGGAGCTCGGCGTGGCCGAGGTCTTCACCCCGGGCGCGCCGATCGAGGGGATGATCGACTTCATCAACCAGGCCGTCCCCGCGGCGCGGGCTCGCTGATCCCGCGGCGCTGTCGGCCCGCGCATCCCTCGGGTCCGCCCGATGGATGCGCCCGGAGCGCGCGGGTCCCACTAGAGTGGGCGCCGTGAACGGGGTGACCGCAGCCGCCGTCCGTCGCGGGACGATCGCCGCCGGCGCGCTCGGCGTGACGGTCGCCGCGCACGTCATGAGCGGCGCCGACGCCCGGGTCCTGCCCGTCGCGCCGGCGCTGTGGCTCACGATCGTGGCGATCGCCGTGCTCCCCGGGTTCGCCCGCCGCGACGGGCGGCCCTTCGCGGCGTGGGGCCCGGTCCGCCTGGCCTGGACGCTCGTCGCCGGCCAGTTCGGCGCCCACGCCGTGCTGAGCGGCGCGCCGTGGGCCCTCGGGCTGGTGGAGGGCCACCGCCACGGGCCGTGGCTCACGCCCGCCGCCGTCGGCGTCCACCTGGCCGCCGCGCTCGTGCTCACGGTCGCGCTGACCCTCGGCGAGCGCTGGGTGGTCCGCGCCCTCGGCGCCATCGCCCGGGCGATGGCGCCCGCGCCGCGGCCCGGCCGGCCGCGCCCGCTCGAGATCATGCGCGCCGAGCGTCGTGCGCCGCGCTCGCGCGTGCCCGCCGGCACCCGCTCCTCGCGCGGCCCGCCGGGCCGCCGGCTCCGGACGGCCTAGCCGACGCCTCCCGGGCCTCGCCCGGGCCGTCCACCCGTACCGGCTGCCGGACTTGCGCCGGCGGTCCACATCGCCGTGGCCAGGCGTCAGCAGGCGTGCCCGTGCGCGGGCGCCCCGGCGGCCGGGCCGACG
>DASSBX010000108.1:0-3268 GCA_035698305.1 Miltoncostaeaceae bacterium
TCCACGTGGCCGGCTTCATCCGGGAGCTCGGCGGGGTGCGGGCGGTCGTGCCGCTCGGCGAGCTGTCGGCCACGTGGTCGGCGTTCGGGTGCGCCACGGCGAACCTGGTGCACATCCACGAGCACGTCGAGACCCTCGCCAGCCCCCTCGACGCCGGGCGCCTCGACGAGATCTTCACGGAGCTGGAGCGCGGGGCCCACGAGCGCCTGGCGTCCGAGGGCATCCCCGACGACCGGCACGTGCTCGAGCGGAGCGTCGAGATGAAGTACCCCCTCCAGATCAACCAGGTGGAGGTCGAGGCACCCGCCGGGTCGCTCGGCCCCGAGGCCGGCCGGCTGCTGGCCGACCGGTTCGCCGAGCGCTACGAGCAGCTCTTCGGCGCCGGCGCCGCCTTCGAGGGCGCCGGGTGCCAGGTGGTGCTGTGCCGGGTCACCGGCCGCGGGCTGCTGCCGCGGCCGGACGTGCTGCGCGGCGAAGACGGCGCGCGCGGCGGGACGCTCGCCGCGAGCCGCACCCGCGACGTCCTGTGGGTGTCGGCCGATGGGACGGAGTCGCTCGCGACGGCGATCTTCGACGTGGCCGACACGGCCGGCGGCGGCACCGTCGACGGCCCCGCGATCGTCGAGGGGGCCAGCACGACGATCCTGCTGCCCCCCGGCACGCGCGGCGTCATCGACGGGTCGGGCGACATGGTGCTCGAGACGGCCGGGAGCGCGTCCGCGTGACCCTGGGCCCCCTCGACGACCTGATGATCCACCAGACGCTCGACACGCTCGACCGAGTGGCGTCGGACGACCCCCGCTGGATGGAGCGCTTCTGGTTCGGCGTCTGCGACCCGGAGGGGGAGGTGGGGCTCATCTGCGGGCTCGGCACCTACCCGAACGCCGGGATGGTGGACGCGCTGGCCCTGGTGGCGCGTCCCGGCGAGCAGCGCAACCTGCGCAGCTGGCGGCCCCTCGGCGACAGCCGGTGGACGCTCGACGCGCCGCCGCTGTCGTTCGGGATCACCGAGCCGATGCGCACCTGGCGCCTGACGGCCGCGCGGTCGGACGTCGGCATGGCGTTCGACCTGACGTTCCGCGCCCGGACCCAGCCGTTCCAGATGGAGCCGTCGATGCACATCGAGAAGGACGGGCGGCTGGTCATCGCGTACGCCCACTTCGTGCAGTCGGGGCGCTTCGACGGATGGATCGAGGCGGGCGGCGAGCGCTATGAGGTCGACGGGTGGCTCGGCGAGCGCGACCGCTCGTGGGGCGCCCGCAACCCCTCGGGCAGGGTGAAGCGCGGCCTCCACATCTGGATGCCCCTCCAGCTCCCCGAGACGGCGCCGTGGGTGTGGATCCACGAGCGCCCGAGCGGCCGGCGCACCAGCCTGAGCGGGGCGCTGCGCCCGGACGGGCTGGGCGAGCCCGACCCCGTGACCGGCTTCACGTACGACCTCGGCATCCGCGAGGTCGGCCACCACCGGATCCTCGACCGGTCGCGGATCTCGATGGCGACCGAGGGCGGCGCGTCGCTCGACCTCGAGACCGAGCTGATGCTGCCGGTCTTCCTGTCGGGCGGCGGCTACGCGGACGACGAGAGCGGCCAGGGCGTGCCGAAGCAGCGCTCCGGCCACGAGGGCGAGGTATGGCCGACGGCGACCGACGACGACGTCGCCGCGATCCCCATCTCGATCATCGACCACTTCGTGCGCGTCGGGGGCCCCGGCGGCGCGGGCGTCGGGGTCTTCGAGCTGTCGGTGGGGGAGTTCGCGCCCCTGGGCTACGCCGACTGAGCCCGGGGCGCCGCCGCCCCGGTGAGGGCCGGGCGCAGGCGGGTGGCCAGCAGCTCGACGTGGCGGTCGGCCAGGTCGTCCGGCATCCCCGCGACGCTCTCCCAGAAGAAGACCTGCTCGACCGGCATCGTCGCGAGCCAGCCCCGCAGGAACGGGATCGCCTCGTCCGGGGTGAGCACGTGCAGGCGCGGCGGGCGCGCGTGGGCGCCGGCGCCCTCCCGGTCCTCCCGGCGGCCCTCGGCGTCGCGGACCAGCGTGGGCGGCAGCGCCGCCTCGTCGTCGCCCAGGCCCTCGCGCCCGTAGCGCGCGTAGCTCTCGCGCTGGTAGGCGAGATGGGGGCGGATGCGGGCCCGCGCCCGCTCCGGGTCGTCGGCCAGCACGACCATCGCCAGGCCGCTCATCCGGGCCGTCGCGGGGTCGTGGCCGCCCTCGGCCAGGCCCTCGCGGTACGGCTCCACCATCCGCTCGTCCAGCCAGAGCAGGCCGGTTCCCAGCCGCCCCGCCACGCGCGCCCCCCGCGGGGTCATCAGGCCGAGCCAGATCGGCAGCGGGTCCTGCACGGGCGGCGGGGTGCAGGCGCCCTCCGCCCAGAGCCGGCGGATCTCGCGCACGCTCCGGCGCAGCGCCCGGAACCGCTCGGCCGGGTCGGCGCCGAAGGCGCGGAACTCCGGGATCCGGTACCCGGCGCCGAGGCCGAGGTCCAGCCGGCCCCCGCTGACCAGGTCGACGACCGCCGCCTCCTCGGCGATCTGGACGGCGGGCCGGAGCGGGGCCAGCATCACGGCGGTGCCGATCCGCATGCGGCGGGTGCGCCCCGCGATCGCGGCGGCCAGCGTGAGGGGCTGGGGGAGGTAGCCGTCCTCGAAGAAGTGGTGCTCGGTGACCCAGACCGAGTCGAGGCCCATGTCCTCGGCCGCGGCGATCCGGTCCATCGTGCGGCCGTAGTGCTCCGCCCACGGACGCCGCCACCCCGGCGGGTTCCGCATGTCGGTGTAGATCCCGACCCCGACGGGGCTCACAGGTCGAGCGGCCTCCGCGCCGCGGGCCGCTCCTCGGTCCACTGGCGCATCACGTCGCGGCGGGCGAAGCGCCAGCCCTCCGGCGTGCGGACGTAGGAATCCCGGTAGCGGATGTACATCACCAGGTCGGTCTCGCCGCCGTCCTCGGCCTCCACGATGTGGTGGGCCATGCAGTAGACGTCCCCGGTCCCCTCGTCGCCGGCGACCACGGCGAGGTGGTTCGCCATGAGGTGGAACGTCGTCGAGAACCCGCTCAGGAGGTCCATGACGCTGCGCAGCGCGTCCGGGCCGGCGTACTCCACGACCGGCGGCGCGCCGTCGTCGGTCTCGTACACCGCCAGCGCGCCGTCGGGGGTGAAGAGCCCGGCGAAGCCGTCGCGGTCGCGCGCGTCGACGGCGACGGCGTAGCGGTCGACCAGCGCCCGCAGCGCCAGCAGGTCGGCGACGTCGGCAGGCGTCGCGCTCACGCGCC
>DASSBX010000109.1:0-6049 GCA_035698305.1 Miltoncostaeaceae bacterium
CCAGGCCGGGAAGGTCGCGACCGTCCGCGTCGGCACCGACCGCCTCGACGCCCTGATGAACCTGATGGGCGAGATGGTCATCCAGCGGACGCGCCTGGCGCAGCTGTCGGCCGAGCACGACCTGGGCGACCTGCGCGGCGCGGTCGAGGACCTGACCCGCGTGACCAACGACCTCCAGTCGCTGATCATGCAGGTGCGGATGATGCCGGTGGACGCAGTGTTCATGCGGTTCCCGCGCATGGTCCGCGACCTGGGCAACACGCTCGGCAAGCGCCTGGACCTGCGGGTCTCCGGCGAGGACACCGAGCTGGACCGCACCGTCATCGACGGCCTCGGCGACCCGCTGGTGCACATGCTGCGCAACGCGGTCGACCACGGGCTCGAGTCGCCCGAGGACCGCGTCTCGGCGGGCAAGGACCCGGTCGGCGTGATCTCCCTCTCCGCCCGCCACGCCGGCAACAGCGTGGTGATCGAGGTGCGCGACGACGGGCGGGGCATGGACCCGGACGCCCTCCGCGCCTCGGTGGTGCGCAAGGGGCTCATGGACCGGGCCGCCGCCGACGCCCTGTCCGACCAGGAGGCGGTCGACCTGATCTTCCTGCCCGGCTTCTCGACCACCGTCCAGACCACCGACATCTCCGGCCGCGGCGTGGGCATGGACGCGGTGCGCACGGCGATCACCGAGCTGAACGGCGACGTCACCATCCGGAGCGTCCTCGGCCAGGGCAGCGTGTTCACCATCCGCCTGCCGCTGACGCTGGCGATCATCCAGGCGCTGCTCGTCCAGGCGGGCGACGACCTGGGCGGCGGCCCCCAGGTGTGGGCGGTGCCCCTCGAGGCGATCGAGGAGACCGTGATCGTGGACCCCGCCGACACCCGGCCCGTCGGCGGCCGCCCCTGCATGGTGTTGCGCGACGCCGTGGTGCCGCTCGTGTGGCTGCGCGACTGCCTGTCGCTCGCCGGCGACCCCGCCGCCGGCGGCGCCCCCAACGAGGTGGTGGTGGTGCGCAGCGGCGCCAACCGCCTGGGCCTGGTGGTCGACGGCCTCGTCGGCAAGCAGGACGTGGTGATCAAGCACCTCCCGGGCTTCCTCGGCGACGTCGCTGGCGTGGCGGGCGCGACGATCCTGGGCGACGGCTCCGTCGCGCTGATCGTCGACGTCGCGGCGCTGGCGCCGGGCGCCGCCCGGTCCGGCCGGTGACCGCGCCCGGGCCGGGGGCGACCACCGCCGGCCGCGCCTCCTCCGGCCCCACCGTCGGCATCGGCCAGATCGTGGCGAGCGCCGACCACGGCGTCGTGATCTGCGCCCTCGGCCTCGGCTCGTGCATCGGGCTGGTGCTCACCGATCCCCAGGCGGGCGTGGCGGGGATGGCCCACGTGATGCTGCCCGCGTCCCGGCCGGGCGCCGACGGCCCGCCCGGCAAGTTCGCCGACACCGCGGTCCCGGCGCTGATCGACCAGGTCACCCGCCTGGGCGCCCTGCGGGTGCGGCTGCAGGCGTGGATGGCGGGCGGCGCCCAGATGTTCGGGGGCGACGGGGGCGCGCCGATGCTGAACATCGGCGAGCGCAACGTCCGGGCCGTCCGCGAGGCGCTGGGGGCGGCCGGCATCCGCGTCCGCGCCGCCGACACCGGCGGCGTCGCGGGCCGCTCGATGCACGTCGCCGTCGCCCGCGGCGCCGTGACCGTCCGGGCCGTCGGCGGGGAGCCGATCGGCCTCTGAGCCGCGGGGGCCCGGGGCGCTCAAGCCGCCGCCCCAACTGACGATACGTCCCGCAGGCCCGCTCATGACGAGCGCGGTGAAACGGTCACGGACGGCGCGCACCCGGATGGCGCCCAGGATTGTCCGGCTCAGGAGCCGATCGCACCGAGAAGGCGACACCCAAGCGCCGCGACGAGGCACGTCGCCGGGGCCAGGTCGCCCGCAGCCGTGAGATCAACACCGGCCTCGGCGTGCTGGCCACCTTCGGGATGCTCGCCATGGTCGGCGGCTGGCTGCTGAGCGGCGTCACCGCCTACATGACCACGTCGCTCGCCACCTCCGGCGACCGCGGCCCGCTGTCCGTCCCCGACGGCTGGGATGCGATGATGGACGCCGGGTGGGAGAGCCTGCGCCTGACCGCCCCGTTCGCGGCCGCCGGCGTGGTGGTGGGCGTCGTGGCCTCCGCCATCCAGGTGAAGCCGGGCATCACGCTCGAGGTCCTGAAGCCGCGCTTCCAGGTCCTGAACCCCGTGTCGGGGGTGAAGCGCCTGTTCTCGCCGCGCTCCGCGGTGGGCCTGGTGAAGGACCTGCTGAAGATCACGCTCACCGGCGTCGTCGCCTGGGTGGTGCTGAAGGGGTCGATGGACGACCTGGTGGGCCTCACCGGCGCGAGCCCCGGCATGGCGATGGCCGTGACCGGCGGCATCGTGCTGAAGGTGGGCTTCTCGCTCTCGGCCGTCTACGTCGTGATCGCCGTCGGCGACCTCCTGTTCGAGCGCTGGCAGCACGCGAAGGACCTCCGGATGACCAAGGAGGAGGTGAAGCGGGAGGCCAAGGAGGCCGACGTCAACCCCGAGGTGAAGGGGCAGCTGAAGCGCCGCCAGCACGAGATGGCCGTCCGCCGGATGATGTCCGCCGTCCCCGACGCGGACGTCGTGATCACCAACCCCACGCACTACGCCGTCGCGCTGCGCTACGCCCGGGCGCTGCCGGCCCCGCAGGTGGTGGCGAAGGGCGTCGACCACGTCGCCTTCCGGATCATCGACCGGGCCCGCGAGGCGGGCGTCGAGGTGGTCCCCAGCCCGCCGCTCGCCCGCAGCCTGTACGCGGCCGCCGAGGTGGGGCAGTACATCCCCGCCGAGGCGTTCGGCGCCGTCGCCGAGATCCTGGCCCACGTCTACCGCGCGTCCGGCCGTGAGCCGGCGGCCGCATGAGCACCGCCGCCGCCCCGGCACCCGCGCGGCAGCGCGGGGTCCTCAACAAGCTGCTGGACAACAGCGACGTCGCGATCGCCGTCGTGGTGGTCGGGATCGTCGTGATGATGATCCTGCCGCTGCCGCCGTTCCTGCTGGACATCCTGATCACGGCGAACATCTCGGCCGCGCTCGCGATCGTCCTGGCGACGCTCTACACCACCGAGCCGCTCCAGTTCTCGGTGTTCCCGTCGCTGCTGCTGGTGGCGACGCTGTTCCGCCTGGGCCTCAACATCTCGAGCACCCGCCTGATCCTGCTGGACGGCCACGCCGGCGAGGTGATCGCCTCGTTCGGCAACTTCGTGGTGGGCGGCAACGTGGTCGTGGGCCTCATCGTGTTCACGATCCTCGTGGTGATCCAGTTCGTGGTGATCACCAACGGCGCCGGCCGCGTCGCCGAGGTCGCCGCGCGCTTCACCCTCGACGCCATGCCCGGCAAGCAGATGGCGATCGACGCCGACCTCAACGCGGGCGTCATCACCGACGAGGAGGCGAAGACCCGCCGCGCCGTGATCGCGAAGGAGGCCGACTTCTACGGCGCGATGGACGGCGCCTCGAAGTTCGTGAAGGGCGACGCCATCGCCGCGGTGATGATCGTGATGATCAACCTGATCGGCGGCATGTGCATCGGTGTCATGCAGCAGGGGATGAGCTTCTCGGAGGCCGTCCACCACTTCTCGCTGCTCACCGTGGGCGAGGGCCTCGTCGCCCAGATCCCGGCGCTGCTCATCTCCGTGGCCACCGGCATCATCGTCACACGCTCGGTGGGCGAGTCGAACCTCGGCCAGGACCTGGCGAAGCAGCTCACGGGCCAGCCGCGGGCGCTGTACCTGGCGGGCGGCGTGGCCGCCGGCCTGGGCCTGGTGCCCGGCCTGCCGAAGCTGCCGTTCTTCATCATCGGCGGGCTCATCATCGGCGTCGCGGTGCTGCTGAAGAAGGGCATGCAGGAGGAGGCCGAGCAGCAGGCGGCCGCCGAGGCGACCGCCGTCGCCACCCGGCCCGCGGAGCCCGAGAACGTCGCGGCCCTGCTGCCCCTGGACCCCCTCGAGCTGGAGATCGGTTACGGCCTGGTGCCCCTCGTGGACGCCGACGAGGGCGGCGACCTGCTCGGCCGGGTCGCGATGGTGCGCCGCCAGATGGCCACCGAGCTCGGTCTGTCGCTCGCCCCCATCCGGATCCGCGACAACATCCAGCTGGGCTCCCACGACTACGCGGTCAAGATCCGCGGCGTCGAGGTGGCCCGCTGGGCGCTCATGCCCGGCCAGCTCCTCGCGATGAACCCCGGCACCGCCGACCTGCCCCTCGACGGGATCCCCACCACCGAGCCCTCGTTCGGGCTGCCCGCCGTGTGGATCGGCGAGGCCCAGCGCGAGCAGGCCGAGATCTACGGCTACACCGTGGTCGACCCGACGTCGCTGATCGTGACCCACCTCAGCGAGGTGATCCGCCGCAACGCCGCCGAGCTGCTCGGCCGCCAGGACGTCCGCCAGCTGCTCGACGCCCTCAAGGAGCGCCTGCCGGCTCCCGTGGAGGAGCTGGTGCCCGACCTGATGACCGTCGGCGAGGTGCAGCGCGTGCTGCAGACGCTCCTCTCGGAGGCGGTGCCGATCCGCGACCTGGTCACGATCCTGGAGACGCTCGGCGACAAGGCCAAGCTCACGAAGGACGCGCCGATCCTGGCCGAGTACTGCCGCCAGGCCCTCGCCCGCGCCATCTGCGGCCGCTTCGTGGACGAGACGGGCACGCTGCGCGCCATCACGCTCGACCCGGAGATCGACCGCGAGATCGCCGAGTCCGTCCACCGCACCGAGGACGGCACCCAGGTGGCGATGGACCCCGGCCGCGCCTCCCAGCTCATCGACACGCTGAAGGAGCAGGTCGATCAGGCGCAGCTGGTCGGGGCCCCGGCGATCGTGCTCACGTCGGGGGCGACGCGCCGGCACCTCAAGGCGCTGGTCTCCCACGCGATACCCAACCTGACCGTCCTCTCGTACCACGAGATCCTGCCGTCCGTCCGCATCGAGCCCGTCGGGCTCGCCGCCCTCGTCTAGGAGCCCCCGTTGCAGATCAAGCACTACGCCGCCGACACGATCGACGAGGTGCTCGCCCAGGTGCGCGCCGAGCTCGGCGAGGACGCGATGATCCTGCAGACCAAGCGCGTCGTCCGCGGCGGCATCGGCGGGTTCTTCGGCAAGGAGGGGGTGGAGGTCACCGCCGCCGCCGGCACCGACGCGAGCGCGGCCAACCAGGAGGCGGCGGCCTCGGTCGCCGTCCCCACGCTCGACACGCTCGACACGCCCGAGCCGCCTGCGCCCGCCGACGACCCGTTCCGCCGCCACCTGGACGGGCGCCTGGCCGCCGCCGAGGAGGCCGAGGACGGCTTCGTCCCGACGGCGCCCGCCACGCCGGAGGACGCCGGGCCCCGCCCGGCCGCGCCGTTCGCGCCCGGCGGTGCCGAGCGCGGCCACGCGATCCTGGAGGCCGCCCGCGCCGCGGTGCGCGAGGCCCACGAGGCGGCGCTGGTGTCGGTCGACGAGAGCCTGCTGCCCGAGGTGTTCGCCGCGCCCGCCACCGAGCCCGAGGCGCTCCCCGCGCCCCCGCCGCCGCCCGTCGCCGCGCCCGCCCCCGCCCCGCGCGCCCGGCGCGCGGCCCGCGGCGCGACGCCCGGCCCGGAGGCGCTCGACGCCGTCCGCGCCGAGCTGCTGAAGGCCGGCGTCGACGAGCGCCAGCTCGACGCGCTGCTCGACGGGTTCGCCCGCTCCGCCATGCCGTTCCTGGCGCCGTCGGCGCCGGTGCGCGACGCGGTGCGCGACCACCTGGCGGCGCGCCTGCCCGTGGTCCGCGACCTGAAGCCGCGCGGCGCCGGCCACACCGTCGCCATGGTCGGGCAGACCGGCGTCGGCAAGACCAGCGCCGCCGCGGCGATGGCGGGCGCCCACCGTGCCGCGGGGATGGCCGTCGCGCTGGTGGCCGCCGGCCCCGGCGCCCACGACGCCCTGGCCGCCCACGCCCGCCGCCTCGACGTCCAGCTGTTCGCCGCCGAGGACGGCGCCGCGCTCGCCGCGCTCGCCTCCACCCTCGCCGACCGCGACCTG
>DASSBX010000110.1:0-2555 GCA_035698305.1 Miltoncostaeaceae bacterium
TCGGCGCCCGCCGCCGCGGGGTCCGCGCCCGCGACGACGCCCGCGCCCGCGCAGGCGCCCGAGAGCAGGGCGGCCGCGCCGTCCGGGGACGTTGCGTCGCACCTGGCGCGGATCGCCCAGTGCGAGTCGGGTGGCAACCCCCGCGCCGTGTCGGCCAGCGGCCAGTACCGCGGGAAGTACCAGTTCGACCAGGGCACCTGGGAGGCGTACGGCGGCACCGGCGATCCCGCAGCCGCGCCCGAGGCCGAGCAGGACCGGGTGGCCGCGGCCCTCTACGCGGCGCGCGGCCCGGCGCCGTGGCCCGTGTGCGGATACCGGTAGGGATGACCGTTTCCGAGGGGTTCCCAGGGGCAATTGCACCCTTGACGGAAGCGTGCGGTAGGTCGATAGTCTCGTGCTGGCCGGTGTCTGTCGCCCCACGGTGCTGTGCGGGCTCGACCAGCCATCGGAACTCGACGACGTGCCGGAGGATCGGAGCGGGCGTACTGCGCCTTTGACGAGCCTCGTGCGGGGCGCCGCCGGGATACGACCCAACGCGGGAACGGAGGCGGATGACGACGCAGCAGGTGACCGTGCTGACGCGGGACGGCGAGCTCCGTGAGCTGATCGTCCGCGGTCAGGAGATGGGTTTCCTCGGCATGGAGGAGGTCGCCGAGGTCCTCGACGGGCTCGGGCTGGACGCCGACGCCGTCGAGTCCGTCTACCAGATCCTGGAGGAAGCCGGGGTCGAGCTCCTGGAGCAGTCCGAGGCCGGGGCCCGCGCGGCGCAGATGGCCGAGGAGGTCGAGCGTCCGCGCAAGACGGCGACCGCCGTCGAGCAGACGACCGACGCGCTCCAGCTCTTCCTGAAGGACATCGGCCGCGTGCCGCTGCTCACCGCCGCCGACGAGGTGCGCCTCGCGAAGCGCATCGAGCTGGGCGACCAGGCCGCGAAGCAGCAGATGGTCGAGGCCAACCTGCGCCTCGTCGTGTCCATCGCGAAGGGCTACCGCGGCCGCGGGCTGCCGTTTCTGGACCTCATCCAGGAGGGCACGCTCGGGCTCGTCCGCGCGGTCGAGAAGTTCGACTGGCGGCGCGGGTTCAAGTTCTCGACCTACGCGACCTGGTGGATCCGCCAGGCCGTGACCCGGGCGCTGGCCGACAAGGGCCGCACCATCCGCATCCCCGTCCACGTGGTCGAGAAGCTCAACCAGATCAGCCGTGCCGAGCGCGTGCTGATCGGGCAGCTCGGCCGCGAGCCCACCGTCGAGGAGATCGGCGACGCCGCCGGCCTCCCGCCGGATGAGGTCGAGGAGATCCTGCGCTCCGCCCAGCCCACCGTCTCGCTGGAGAAGCCGGTCGGCGAGGAGGAGGAGTCGGAGCTGGGTCGCTTCCTGGCCGACGAGAACACGATCGCCCCGGAGGTCTCCGCCGAGACCAGCCTCCGCGAGCAGGCGCTCCGCGACCTGCTGGACCAGCTCTCCTACCGGGAGCGCCGCGTCCTGGAGCTCCGTTACGGCCTGCGCGGCGAGAAGCCCCGCACGCTCGACGAGCTGGGTCGCATGTTCAACGTCACCCGCGAGCGGATCCGCCAGGTCGAGAGCCAGTCGCTGCAGAAGCTCGGCGCGCTCCCCGACTCGGGCCGCCTCGGGTAGCAGGTCCACGCGCCGGCCCCGGGGGCGACCCGGGGCCGGCGACGCATCGCGAAGGGGTGGGCGGTGACTCGGTTGGGCATTCCGCGCGGCGGCTGGGTCACGTTCGCGGGCGTGGTGCTGCTCGTGGCGGGGATCCTCAACGTGCTGGACGGGATCGTCGTGCTCCGGCGCGATCACGACTTCCCGGGCGAGGACCTGCTGTTCGGCGACACGACGGCCCTCGGCGCCACCTGGATCCTGATCGGCGCGATCGCGGCCCTCGCCGGGATCCTGGTGCTGCGGCGCTGGGTGTTCGGCCAGTTCCTGGGGATCATGGTCGCCGGCCTGAACGCCTTCTGGCACTTCCTGTTCATCGGCGCCGACCCGGCCCGGTCGATCCTGCTGATGGCGGTGGACGGCGTGATCATCTACGCCCTGACCGTCCACGGCGACGACTTCGTGTGAGGGCCTACTCCCGGGCGTAGGTCGCCACGAAGGTGCCGTCCGCCCGCAGCAGCTCGAGGCCGTGCTCGCCGATCTGGAAGCGGGCCGCCCCGGGGAGCGCCGCCAGGTAGGCGGCCTCCTGCTCCGACACGCCCTCGGGCTCGACGCAGAGCTTCTGCGTGGCGGCCGGCGGGGCGATCCGGATGCCCCCGTCCGCGGTCGTGTACGTCGTGGTGTAGCGGTTGCAGCCGCCCGAGCCGGAGAGCGTGCCGTCGGGGGCGAACGCCGCCGTGATCTCCGTGCCGGCGATCGGGCTGGTGAGCGCGTCGCCCATCACGAGCGACGTCACCGTCCACGAGCCCTCCGGGCTGGCCGCACGGAACCGCAGGGAGGGTGAGCCGTCGGCCAGCAGGGTCAGGACGTCGCCCTCCGCGCGCCACCCGTCGACCCGCCCGAGCGCGGCGAGGTAGGCGCGCTCGACCGCGTCGGCGGGCGGCT
>DASSBX010000111.1:0-2724 GCA_035698305.1 Miltoncostaeaceae bacterium
CACAGGCCGTGCACCTCGCGCCGGCCGCCGAGCCCGGCGACGTGGCGGCGGCCGCGACCCTCCGCGAGGCGGCGGCCGCCGTGCGCGGCGACGCCCCCGGGGTGGCGGCCGGATGGCTCGCCGCCGCCCGCCGGACCGACCCGGATACGGGCGGCGAGCGGCGCGTGGAACTGGCCGAGGCGTTGTCGCAGGCCGGCCGGCTGGACGAGGCGCTGGCCGTCGCCGCCGAGCCCGCCGCCACGGCCCCGGAGCAGGCCGCCCGGCTCGCCGTGGTGGCCGCCGGCGCCGAGCGCCTGCTGGGCCGCCACGACGCCGCCCGCGAGCGGCTCGAGCGGGCGCTCGGCCTCGCGCCGCCCGCCCCGTGGCCCGCCCGCCTGCTGTGCGAGCTCGCGCTGGCCGCATACGAGCGCGGCGATGCCGGCGCGACCGCCGCCTGGGCGCGGCAGGCCCGGGAGCGCGGGGGGGGACGACCCCGTCGTCCGCGGCGCGACCGGTGCCCTGCTGGGGGTGAGCCTGCTCTCCGCCGGGCGCGCCGACGACGCCCGGCGTGAGGTCGCCGGGGCGGTGGCGGCGCTCGACGGCGCGACGCGGGACGCCCTCGTCGCCGGTGGCGACCTCCCGACGGCCGTGCCGTGGGCGGCGCTCGCGGTGGAGGACCTGGACGCGGCGGTCCGGACCGGCGGGCGCGTCGCGGAGGCGGCGCGGCGGCGGGGGGACGGCACCGCGGCCGTCGGGCCGGCGGCCGCGGCCGTCGTGGCGCTGTCGCTGCTCGGCCGGATCGGCGAGGCGCTGGCGGCGGCGGACGAGGTGGAGCAGGCGGCCCGCGTGACGGGCCGCGACCAGGCGGTCCAGTGGGCGCTGTGGCTCCGGGCGTGGACCCGGCTGGAGGCCGGGGACCTCGACGGCGCGCTCGCCGACGCCGAGGAGAGCGCCGCGCTGGCCGACCGCCTGGACGCGTCGGTGCTCGGCGCGATCGCGCGGGCGGTGCTCGGGGCGGTCCTCGTCGCCCGTGGCGAGCACGACCGGGCCATCCCGCTGCTGGCGGCCTACGACGCCGACCCGGGCTGGGTGTGCCGCTGGACCCCCTGGCTCGTCGACGCGCTGCTCGCCGCCGGACGCGCGCGCGACGCGCTCGGGCGCGCCGCGGCGGCCGAGACGCTCGCCACCGGTCTGGGCCTGGCAGGTTGCCGCGCTGCGGCCGCGCGGGCGGCGGCGGCCGTCGCCCTGGAGTACGGCGACGTGGACGCGGCGGCCGGCCATGCCGACGTCGCCCTGCAGGCCGCCCGGCGTGTCGGGGGGGCGCTCGATGCGGCGCGTGCCCGGCTGCTGGCCGGCCGCGCGTGGGCGGGGGACGACCGCACGGCCGCGATCGCCGCGCTCGAGGAGGCGTGGCGGGGGGCCGACGCGTGCGGCGCCCGCCGGGTCCGTGACCAGGCGGTGCGCGAGCTTCGCCGTCTGGGCCGGCGGGTGGGGACGGGCGGCCCGCGCGCCGTGGGCGACACCGGGGTGGCCTCCCTGTCACGGCGTGAGCGCGAGATCGCCGACCTGGTGGCCGCCGGGCTCACCAACCGCCAGATCGGCGGTCGCATCCACCTGAGCGAGAAGACCGTCGAGACCCACCTCTCGCGGGTGTTCGCCAAGCTCGGCGTCCGCGGGCGCGCCGCGGTCGCCGCCCGCATCGCCCAGGAGGCGGCGGCCGGCCCCGGCTAGGACCCGGCCCCGCCGCCGACCGCGGCGGCGAGGTCGCCCAGCTCCGCCCGGCTCGTCCCGGCGCCCGTCGCGACGCGGGTGCGGTCCCCGGCCCGCCGCACCACCGACCCCGCGGGCGCGGCGCCGCTGAGGGCGCCGCCGTCCACCACCGTCACCGTCGCGCGGTCCGGCCCGCGGGCGTAGTGGACGGTGACCGCCACGCGGTCGCCGATCCGGTCGGTGCGCGACCCGGTGGCCCGCCACCCCAGGCCGGCCTCGGCCCCCCCCGGCGGCGCCGGCCCGTGGGCCGGCCGCGCCGCCAGGGCCGCCACCTCGTCCAGGGAGGGCGTCGACGAGCCGCCCGGCAGGAGCAGGACCACCAGCACCATCGCGACGCCGAGGACGGCGAGCGCGACGAGGCTCACCTTCAGGTCCGGGAAGGGGTTGCGCCGCGCCACCGCGCGACCTTAGTGGGGCCCCCCGGGGACCGCCCCGCCGCGACGTCCGCGTCCGCCCGCTACCCGAGCATCCCCGCGCCCGCCATCATCGTCGCGTTGTCCCAGTAGACGTTCTCCTGCGCGATGCGCCCGCCGTCCGTGCGGATGACGGAGACGCCGCGCAGCTCCAGGTCCTGGCCGTTGCCGGGGATGCCCTGGAAGTCCTCCTGGACGGTCGCGCGGAACGTCCACTCCAGCACCTGGCGGCCGTCCTGCAGCGCCCCCTCCGAGCGGCCTTCGAGGGTGCAGTCCGGACAGGAGCGCATGATCTCGCGCACGTGCTCGGCGATCGCCTCGGGCCCCTCGATGCGCGCGCCGGGGTGGGCGATGACGCAGCGGACGCCGTCGGGGGCGAAGAGCGCCGCCACGGCCTCCGGGCGGCGGGAGTTCCAGGCGTCCACGAGGGCGCCGGTCGACACGGCGGTGATCGCCATCGTCGTCAACCTCCGGTGAGCGGATTCCGACCCCGGCGCCCGTCGGGATCCGCCGCGATGATCCGTCCGGCCGCGCCGACGGCGCAACCGCGGTTTCACACTCC
>DASSBX010000112.1:0-6391 GCA_035698305.1 Miltoncostaeaceae bacterium
AAGTGGTCGGCCCACCAGACGGCGTCGAAGCCCTGTCGCTCCCGCCGCTGGGCGGCTGCGACGGCGGCGTCGGCGGGCGGGCGCACCGCGCCCATCGCCGACAGCTCGAGGGGCCTCCGCTGCGCCATGGCGGCCAACCTATCTGCTCGGCGCGGGCTCGCGAACCTCGTCAGGCGGCGGGGTGGTCCCCCCCGCGCAGCTGCGACGCGGCGTGCGCGGCGACCGGGGCCACGACGGCCCACCCGTCGCGCGCGCCGCCGGTCGAGCCGGGCAGGTTGACCACCAGGGTGCGGCCGCGGACGCCGGCCACCCCCCGCGACAGCATCCCGTGGGGGGTCACTCGCAGGGAGCCGGCGCGCAGGGCCTCCGGGATCCCGGGGACCAGCCGCTCGCAGACGGCCGCGGTGGCCTCCGGCGTGCGGTCGCGCGGCCCCAGCCCCGTGCCGCCGGTGGTGAGCACCAGGTCGGGCGCGTCGGGGGCGTCGCACATCGCCGCCAGCAGGGCCGCCAGCGCATCGGGGTCGTCGGGGACCAGCTCGCGGCGCACCACCTGCGCGCCGGCCGCCTCCGCCGCCCCCGCCAGGGCGGGGCCGGAGCGGTCCTCGCGCTCGCCCCTGGCGGAGCGGTCCGACACCGTCACCACCGCCACACGCAGCGGCCGGCCCGGCCCGGCGCTATCCGCCACCCGCGCCCTTCGTCTTCTCGAGCAGGCGCACCCGTTCGATCACGATCGCGGCGTCGATCCCCTTCACCAGGTCGTAGACGTTCAGGGCGGCGACGCTCGCCGCGGTGAGCGCCTCCATCTCCACCCCGGTGCGGGCGGTCGTCTCGACGGTCGCGGTGATCGTGACGGCCCCGGCGTCGGCGTCGACCGCCACGTCGACTGCGGCGCGGTCGATCGGGAGCGGGTGGCACAGCGCCACCAGGTCGGGCGTGCGCTTGGCGGCCATGATCCCCGCCACCCGCGCCACGGCGGCGGCGTCGCCCTTGGGCAGCGTCCCGTCGCTCATCGCCCGCGCGCTCTCCGGGCGCATGCGCACCACCGCCTCGGCGACGGCGCGCCGCAGGACCGGGGGCTTGTGGCCGACCCCCACCATCCGCGCCTCGCCGCGGGCGTCGAGGTGGGTGAGCCGCGGCGCGTCGCTCACGCCGCGCCCTTCTGCCGCCGCCGGTCGGCGGTGCGCTTGCGCGCGATGTCCGCCTGCTGGGCGGCGAGCCACTTGCCGACGTCGTTCTCGCGCACGATCCGCTTGATCTCCTGGATCCGGACGGACCGCTCGTCGGCGGGCATCACCAGCGCGTGGTGCAGCGCCTCGGCCTGGGCCTCGACGTCGAACGGGTTGATCGTGATCGCCACGTGGCCCAGCTCCTCGTGGGCGCCGGCGTTCTCGGACAGGATCATCACCCCATCGCGCTCGTTCACGAGTGGCGCCTCCTTCGCGATGAGGTTCATCCCGTCGAAGATCGGGTTCACGATCAGCACGTCGTAGTGCTTGTAGGCGGCCACCGCGCGGTGGATGTTGCTCTCGAAGCGCAGGTCGATCGGCATCCAGTCCGTGGTGCCGTGCTTGGTGTTGATGTGGCTCACCACGTCGCGGATCCTCGCGACGTACTCGACGTACTCGTCCACGTCCTGGCGCGACGGCTGGAGCATCGCGAAGAAGGTGATGTCCTCGTGGAACTCGGGGTGCCGGTCCAGGAACACGTCGAACGCCTTGAAGCCGCGCAGGGTGTTCTTCGACAGGTCGGTGCGGTCGACGCGCACCACCAGGTGGGCCCGCCGGCGCCGCAGGATCGGGCCCTCCTCCTGCGCCACCTCGGGGCTCCGGGCGAGATCCTCGAACATCGGCGCGTTCACGGAGATCGGGTAGGAGCGCACCCACACGTCCCGCCCCTCCCAGCGCACCTGGCGACGGGCGTAGTCGACCTCCAGGTCCAGCAGGTCCTCGCAGCAGAGCAGGAAGTTCCGGGAATAGGCGCGGGTGTGGAACGCGACGATGTCGTTGGCCAGCAGCCCCTTCAGGATGCCCTCGCGGATGTGCGGCGGCAGGATGCGCCAGTAATCCGGCTGGCTCCACGGGATGTGGACGAAGTGGTGCAGGAACGCGTCCGGGTGGGCGCGCCGGATCGCCGCGGGAGCCGTGTAGAGGTGGTAGTCATGGAGCATCACCACCCGGTTCGGGTCGTCGTCGAGCTCCTCGATCACGGCGCGCGCGAACGCCTCGTTGGCGGTGAGGTACCCGTGCTCCCACGCGTCGAGCTCCTCGCGCCGCACGTCCGGCGCGTTGCTCAGGTCCCAGAGGTAGTGCTGGATGAACCAGAGCATCGGGTTGGCGACGACGTTGTAGTAGGCGTTGTAGGTGTCGTGGTCGATCGACACGAGGCGCAGGCGCGTGTCGAGCCCGAAGTCGTCGATGTGGAAGCTGCGGCCGCCGTGGCGGGACGAGATCGCCTCGTCGTCCTCCGACGTCGCGGCCGACACCCACAGCGCGGGCGTGTGCTCCACGAGGCCCAGGAGGGCGGTCACCAGGCCGCCCCCGCCGCGCTCCTGCCGCAGCTCGCCGTCCGGGCCGTGGCCGAAGGTCACGGGCCCCCGGTTCGACACGAGGATGAGCGGGGCGGGGCGGCGGCTCACGGCAGGACCTCCGAAGCTACACTCTACCCTTCGTCGCCGGCCCCCACCGGCGGTCGCCGACCGTGCTGAACGCCCGCCTCTATCGCACCTGCTGGCTGGTCGCGGGCGTCGCCCTCGTCGTCGCGCTGCTGACCCTGCAGACCCCCGAACCGGGTGCCGACGCCCCGTTGCCGTCGGCGATCGACGGCCAGGGGACGCTGGTGCTGGCCGGCGAGCTGGCGGGCATCGCCCCCGAGCGCACCGCCGGCTCGGGCCCCGACCAGGCCGCGGCGCGATGGGTGCAGGACCAGTTCGCGCAGGTGCCGGGCGAGTCGCGCCCCCAGGTGCAGGAGCTGGAGGCCCGCGACGACGGCGAGCCCGTCCAGATGCGCAACGTGTACCTGGCCGTCCCGGGCGCCGCGGGCAGGCCGCGCGGCGGCATCGTGGTGATCGCGCCGCGCGACACCCCCTCCGGGGTCCGCGCCGGCGCCAGCGCCACGGCGGTGCTGCTGCGGCTGGCCAACGCGTCGGCCACCACCCGCCACACCCGCCCGCACCTGTTCGTCTCCACCGACGGCAGCACCGTCGGCAACGCGGGGGTCCGCTGGTTCCTGGAGCGCTTCTCGGCGTTCCCGATCACCGCGGCGATCGTGCTCGACGCACCCGGCGAGGCCAACGGCGACCGCATCCACGTGTGGACCGCGGGGCGCATCGACCGGCAGGCCCTCGGTCTGGGGCACATCGCCGAGCGCGCCATCGAGCGCGCCGGGGGGCGGGCCGACGGCATGCCCTCGCTCACCTCCCAGCTCATGCGGCTGGCCGTGCCCCAGACGTTCGGCGACCAGGGCGCCACGATCGCCGACGGCATCCCGGCGGTGACGCTCTCCAACCGGGGCGAGTCGCCGCTGCGGCCGGACCGCGAGCCCACCGAGGAGCGCCTGGCGCTCGTCGCCAACGCCGCCAACAACCTGCTCGGCGCCCTCGACGCCGCCCCCACGGTGCCGGCCGCCGACGGGACGCTCGCGTTCGCCGGCAAGTTCCTGCGCCCGACCGTCGCCCGGCTGGCGCTGCTGCTGCTGGCGCTGCCCGTGCTGGTGGCGACGCTCGACATCGTGGCCCGCCGCCGCCGCCAGGGCATCCCGCTCGGGGACGGCGTGCGCGCCGTCGGCGTGCGCGCCATCCCCATCGGGGTGGCGGTGATCGTCGCGCACCTCCTCGCGCTCGGGGGGCTGCTGCCGGGCGCCGCCGCGGGCGCCCCGCCGCTGCCGTCGGAGGCGCGCTTCGGCGCGCTCGCGGGCCTGGCGATCGCGATCGCGGCCGCCGCCGCGGCCCTCTCGTGGGCGTCGACCCGCCGCCGCGCACGCCGCATCGGCGCGCCCCCCGCCGCCGAGAGCGCCGCCGCCCTGGCGGTGATCTCCGCGCTGCTGATCGCCCTGTGGATCCTGAGCCCGTTCGCGCTCGCGCTGGCCCTGCCGGCGGCCCACGCGGCCCTGCTGGCGCCCGACGCGAACCGGCCGTGGCACCTGCCCGCCCTGGCGGCGCTGGCGCTGCTGCCGATCCTGCTGCTGGCCGTGACCGTCGCGGGGGTCCTGAACTCCAATCCGTTCTTCGCGGTCTGGTACCTCATCGACACCGTCGCCAACGGCTCCCGCGGCGGCACCGGGCCCCTCGTGGCGGTGCTCTTCGGCGCGGCGCTGTGGTCGATCATCGCGCTGACGGGCGCCCGCGCGATGAAGGGCGGCTTCGGCGGCGGACGCGCCCGCCGCCGTCCCCGCAGGCCCGCCCGCCCGCGGCCGCCCGCCCGCCTTCCCCGCGCCCGGGCGGGCCGCGAGTAACATCCCGCCCGGTGGCCGCACGTCTCGCCTTCGTCTCGGTCGTCGTCCCCGTCTACAACGAGCGCGAGTCGGTGCGCCCGCTCACCGAGGAGCTGCTGGCCGTGCTGCGCACGCTGGGGCGGCGCGTCGAGATCCTCTTCGTCGACGACGGGTCGACCGACGGCACGTCCGAGATCCTCACCGACCTCGCGACCGCGGAGCCCGAGGTGGGGGTCGTGCGCCTGCGCCGCAACTTCGGCAAGGCGGCCGCGCTCATGGCCGGCTTCCGCGAGGCCCGCGGCGACGCGATCGTGACCATCGACGGCGACCTCCAGGACGACCCGGCGGAGATCCCGCGCCTGCTGGCGGAGCTCGAGGGCGGCGCCGACCTGGTGAGCGGCTGGAAGCGCGACCGCCAGGATCCCTGGACCAAGCGCGCGGCATCGAAGGTGTTCAACGGGGTGACCGCCAGGATGTCCGGCATCGGCCTGCACGACCTCAACTGCGGGTTCAAGGCGTACCGCGCCGAGGTGGTGCGCTCCCTGGCCCTCACCGGCGATCAGTACCGCTACATCCCGGTGCTCGCCGCCGACGAGGGCTTCCGGGTGACCGAGCTGCCGGTGAACCACCGCCCGCGGCGGTTCGGCAGGAGCAAGTACGGGCTCGAGCGCTACCTGCGCGGGTTCCTCGACCTGATGACGATCCTGTTCGTCGGGCGGTTCCGCCAGAGGCCGATGCACCTGTTCGGCGGCCTCGGCGCGCTGTTCATCGCCGTCGGCACCGTCATCTGCGCGTACCTCACCGTGCTGCGGGTCCTGGGCGAGAGCATCGGCACCCGCCCGCTCCTGCTGCTGGGGGTGCTGCTGATCGTGGTGGGCGTCCAGCTGTTCTCGATCGGGCTGGTGAGCGAGATGATCCAGCGGTTCCACCTGCGCCCGCAGGACGACGAGGCCAGATCGCGGGTCGAGCGCGTCATCCGCTGACCCCTCCGCGCGGGGCGGGCGCGCGCGTGACCCGATGAAGGTCATGTGGCTCGGCACCTACGAGCGGGACTACCCACGCCCGCGGGTGCTGATCGCCGGCCTGCGGGAGCTCGGCGTGGAGGTGCTCGAGCGCCACCGGCCGGTGTGGGAGGACGAGCGCCACAAGGCCGGTGCGTTCCTGCGCCCGGGCCCCCTGTTGCGCGCCGGGGGCCGCTTCGCCGCCGCGTGGGCGGGCCTGGGACGCGAGGTGGCGCGCGACCGGGGCGTCGACGCGGTGGTGGCCGGCTATCCGGCCCAGCCCGACGCGGTGCCCGCATGGATCGTGGCGAAGGCCCTCCGCGCGCCGCTCGTGGCCGACATGATGATCTCGCTGTGGGACACGCTCGCGGGCGACCGCGCCCTCGCCGGCCGGGCCACCGGGGCGGCGCTGGCGGGGGTGGACCGCGTGACCCTGGCGGCCGCCGACCTGGTGCTGTCGGACACCGCCGCGGGCGCCGACTGGCTGAGCGCCCGCTTCGGCGTGCCGCGCGACCGCATCGCCGTGGTGCCGGTGGGCGCCGAGCCGGAGCCGTTCGCGCCCCGCCCCGCCCCGGAGGGCGCGCCGACGGCGCTGTTCTACGGCAAGCTCGCCCCGCTCCACGGCATCGCCACCGTCCTGGCGGCGGCCCGCGCCCCCGGGGCCCCGCCGCTGAGGGTGATCGGCGACGGCCAGCTGGGTCCGTGGCTGGAGGCCGAGTTGCGTCGCGACGCGCCGCCCGGGCTGAGCTGGGAGCGCTGGGTGCCGTACGCCCGCCTGGGCGACGAGCTGGGCGCCGCGGCCATCGCCCTGGGCGTGTTCGGCACCAGCGGCAAGGCGGCGCGGGTGGTGCCGAACAAGGTGTGGCCGGCGATGGCCGCCCGCCGGCCGGTGGTGACCGCCGACACCCCAGCGGTGCGGGAGCCGCTCGCCGACGGGCCCAGCGCGCTGCTGGTGCCCCCCG